>JALURD010000075.1 GCA_027057815.1 Acidilobaceae archaeon
AGAACCAGTCTATGGCCGAGTTCACGGCTGTCGCCGCCAACACTATCCCTGCGAAGCCGTTCACTATCACCAGGTATATCAGGGCATTGATGTACCACCTGTCGAAGAGGAAGTCGTGTATAACCTTGGCCGCCTTGCTCGTCGCCAGTATCCTCCTGAAGTCCACCCTGGCCACCATGTAGGCTGCCCCGACGAAGGCTATGGATAGCACTGAGAGGCTGAGCGTCATGATGGCTCCCTTGGTGACTTCAAACTTTATCAGTGGCGCCTCCTCGATGGCTAGCGTGAGGCCCCAAGCCTTGGATAGCAGGCTTGAGACCCCGCTCCAGCCCAGGCCCAGCAGTAGGGCGGCTACAGCCATCACCATGTATGGGACCAGCATAAGCGGCGGGGCTTCGTGTGGCTTCGCATGGACTTTCTCGTATGGAGGCAGGTGGAACACCCTCAGTATCAGCCTGGTTGTGTATGCCGCAGTTAGGGCTGCAGTGACCACGCCTAGCAGGTAGACCCAGGTCAGGTGGGCCTCCTCCGCCGTGGTTAGAGTCATCTCCTTACTGAAAAAGCCGCTCAGCGGCGGAATCCCGGCTAGGCTCAGGCCCGCGAGCCACATGCCCACCGCTGTGGCTTTCATGTACTTGGCGTACTCGCCCATGTAGTCTATGAACCTGTTGTGGGCCACGTGTATGGCCCAGCCTGCTATGAGGAAGAGTGCAGCCTTGAACACGGCGTGGCTGAGCAGGTGCGCCAGGCCCGCGGCTACTCCGTATGCGAAGGCCTCCGGGTCAGCCTTAATGAGTACTCCAGCGGCGCCTGCAGCAAGGAACATGTAGCCGAGCTGGCTCGCCGTGGAGAATGCCAGTATCAGCTTGAACTCATTGTTGACCAGGGCCATGGTGGCCATCATGAACGCCGTCAAAGCGCCTATGCCGGCTATTATCTCGAAGTACGTGTACACCTGGTCTACCACGGCGGGGATCCCTGAAGCAAGGGCGCCCGTGAAGAAGATTGGAGCGAACCTGAGCATGAAGTAGACTCCAGCCTTGACCATGGTGGCTGCGTGTATCAGCGCGGAGACTGGGGTCGGGCCAGTCATAGCCGTCACGAGCCACTCGTGGAACGGGAACTGGGCGCTCTTAGCCATGGCTCCGAGAGTGAAGATCAGCAGGGCCGCGGTTAGGTAATGTCCACTGGCTAGCGAGGCCATCCACTCCGGCGCTTTCTCGGCTATCTCGGGTATGCTAAAGGTACCCGTGAGCGCGTAGATTAGCGCGATACCTGCTATCATGCCGACGTCTCCTATCCTGGTGAAGAGTATTGCCCTGAGGCCGCTGTGGCTTGGCGTGAAGTACATCGGGACGCCGAGGGCCTTCCGGCCAGGGACTCCTACCCAGTACTCCTCCTCATCGGTGTACCAGTGGCCTATTAGGGCGTAGCTAGCCAGCCCAGTGCCCTCCCAGCCGATAAACAGGAGTACTAGGTTGTCGGCTAGGACTAGTAGTAACATGCTGCCGACGAAGAATGTTATGAAGAAGAAGTACCTCTGAACTCCCCAGTCGCCCCTCATGTACTCCACGCTGTATAGTGCTATGAGGAAGCTGAGCCACGACACCACAAGGGACATGACGGCTGCCAGGCCGTCAACGTAGGTTCCGGCCTCCACGTTTATCCATGGTATCCACTTGTAGGTTACATGGATTACCCTGCCATTGGCTAGCACGTCGTAGGCTACTATAGTTGACACTATCGCTGATGCTAGTATTGAGAGCACTGAGGTCCAGGCGAAGACTTTCTCCTCACGGTAGCCAGCCACCCATAGCAGGGCCAGGATCCCGGCCCCAATGTATGGTATAGCCCAGATGAGTGTTGGATCCACCACTGCCGATCACCCCCAGGCTACCCGAGGAGGGATAGGTGCTCGACAACGCTCAGCGCGGTGGCCGCCTCGTATGGCCCTATGAAGGCGTTGGCTGCCAGGAAGACTAGGAAGCCTATCACTACTATGGCTAGTATGCTGTTGACCAGGATCCCACCCTCGCCGGGGGCCTCCTTTATCTTCGGCTCACCGTAGAATATCCTCTTCATTGTTATGAAGCTGTAGGCCGCCGATACGCCTAGCGCTAGCACTAGGGCTGTTACCAGTATTAGGAATGAGTTGGGGGATCCCCCGTAGACTGCGAGGAGGCCGAGTATCACAAGAAGCTCGGCCCAGAAGCCGAATGCTGGCGGGATCCCTGCTAGGTTTAGGAAGCCGAAGAGTGAGGCCGCCGCGGTCTTGGGGTATAGCCTCGCCAGGCCACCCATCTTCCTGATGTCCCTTAGGCCGTGGAGTGTTGCTATGAATACTCCTGCAGTCATGAAGAGTATGGCCTTGCCTATGGCGTGTGATAAGTAGAAGAGCATCGCCCCTGCTATCCCGAGCTTGGTCATAGTCCCTATTCCCGCTAGGATGTAGCCCATCTGGCTGACACTAGAGTAGGCTAGGAACCTCTTGAAGTCGGTTTGGCTGAGCGCTACGAGGCCTCCGTAGATTATTGTTGCCAGGCCCAGTGCTACGAGTATATCCCTCCACCCCAGAAGGGTCTCCGGGAAGGCTGGTATCACGAACCTTGCGATGGCGTAGCCGGCCAGGCCGATGAGGTTCGGGGATAAGAGCGCGGATATGGGCGTGGGGGCCTCGGCGTGCGCGTATGGAAGCCACATGTGAACGCCTATGATGGCCATCTTGACGAACAGGCCCACCAGCATTAGAGCGGCTATAACCCTCGCCGCGCCGCCTACGAGTGTCTCTGCAACAACAGGTTGGAGGCCGGGGACTGTTAGGTAGTCGAATGTCCCGGCCTTGACTCCGTAGTATATTATACCGGCGAGTAGTAGAGCGGCACCTACATGGGTCCATACGAAGTATAGAAGTGCTATCCTCCTCCTATCGCCATAGCCGTAGTAAGCGATCAGTAGGAATGACGGGACGAGGGTTAGCTCGAGGAATACGTAGAAGACTACCAGGTTTGTCGAGAGTGCTAAGCCGAGCATGGCGGCGGAGAAGAGGTTGTAAAGCATGAAGTACACTCCCATGCTTGGGGGCTCCTCGCCCTCAGCCCTCATCTCCTCTATCCTGACCCTCATGTATGGCACGCTGTAGAGGGCGACGAAGGACGTCACGAGCGACACGCCGAAGACTATGGGAGCCGAGAGCGCGTCTAACGCAAGAGCCACAGTACCGAAGCGTATGGTTTCAGCCTTGTAGTAGAGCGGGTCAAGGACGCCCTGGGGCAGAGCCCCCGCAGCCGCATAGTAGGCCACGTAGACCATTGGGATGGCTAGGGATAGGAACGACGCCACCGCGTAGGCCCGCACCTGCTCCTCCCTGCGTGGGCCTGCCAGCCAGGCGGCTATCCCCACGAGTATGGGTAGAAGGACGCTAATCCATAGGATAGGGATCCCCGCCTCCACGGCTACACCCCCTCCTCCTCAAGGCCCGTGGTCTCGAAGGTCCTAACCTGCCTGTAGAGGCCGGCGAGTATCGCCATTGTAACGATGACCTCCGCCGCCACTACTGCAACGAGCAGGATGGCCACAATGCTAGCCATAATCGGCTGGAAGGATAGGTATGCGACTATTCCAAGGAGGATCCCGTTGAATATCACCTCGAGTGACAGCAGCATCCTCAACATGTTATTAGTGGACGTCAGGCCGTAGACTCCTATAGCCACTAGGGCTAGCGAGGCGGCGAAGGCTACCTCCCCGACAGCCTTCTCAATCAACGCCATGGCTACTCACCCCTCCTCGCTACAGCGATTGCTTCGAGCAGCGTGGCGGCGAGGGCCACTACCAGCACCCATAGGACGGGCGAGTACTTTGAGAGCAATACTTGAGCTACCTCGGTCACTGTATATGCGCCTGGGTGCGCGTACGCCTTGAAGAGGCCTGTTGCCGCTAGGACCACCGCCAGACCTGCCAGGATCCCCGAGGCTGCCAGGATGCCGGGAGCCTCACTCCTGGCCTCGGGGCCTCCACCGCCAAGCATTGAAATGGACATAATTATGAACATCACGGCGGCTCCAACATAGACGACTACAATGAATGCAGCTACCAATCCGAAGCCGAGGAGGGCAACAAATGCCGCTGTCATTGAGCCGAGGAGGGCAAGAGCTATGCTGGAGTAGACTAGATCCTTATGCCTTACCACGTAGTAAGCCGTGACCAGCATGGCCCCCGTGAGGAGGGCTGCCATGTACGGATAGTAGTCTACTAGAGCCACTACTTGCCACCCCCCTCCTCAACTCTAACCTTAACCAGGCCCCTCTCAGGATCGAAGACGTACCTTACAGGGGCTCCCTCGCCCACAGCGGGACTCTTAGGTTCAACCTGGAACTGCTCTAGATTCCATTTCATCTCCTCCAGATTCATGTATACAACGTCGTGGACTGGTATATGATATAGCGCCTCGACTGGGCAGACGTCAACGCAGTAGCCGCAGAATATACAGCGCTGGTAGTTTATGACAGGGTACTTCTTCAGCTTAGGCTTGCCCGTCTTAGGGTCTTTTATTTGGAGCTTAATCATTTTCATGGCCGCAGCCGGGCATATCCTTGCGCATGACTCGCACCCAATACACTTAGCCTTCTTTAATATGATGAAGCCTCTATACGTGTCCCTTAGTTTTATGTACTCTTTGGGGTAGTCGAGCGTTATCCTGTTGGGGTTTACGAAGTACTTGAGCCCGAGAGCTAGGAGTGAGAGGTTGCTTCCCACAGCCTTGGCGAAGCTGTAAGGTGGAACCTTCTTCTCCGCAAACCTAGGAGGCATCCCTACACCACCCCCAGGTACGCTAGGAGTATGCTAAGCCCGAAGCCAGCTAGCGTTAGCGGGAAGACCACGCGCCAGGCCAGGTCTAGGGCCTGGTCTATCCTATACCTTCCATAGACCGCTCTGAGGAAGCTGAGGAACGCCATTATCACCGCGGCTTTAGCCATGATTACTAGGGCTGGTAGCAGATAGCCCTCGATCACGCCGGCGCCTGGCTGCGGGTCTAGGGGCTTCCAGCCGCCGAGGAAGAATAGCGCTATGAGGACGGAGTAGACGTACCTCCTAATGTAGGCCGAACCCATGTTTATGCCATACATGAGCCCGCTGTACTCCGTGAAAGCACCCGCGACTATCTCATTCTCGGCTTCGGGTATCTCGAAGGGGAATCCGCTTGTAGCCATGAGCACTGCTATTATCGCCGCCACAAAGGCTAGCGGGTTCAGAAGGGCGAATATCTTACCCCCAGCCTGAGCCTCAACCACCTCCACCGCGTTCATGCTGCCAGCCAGCACCGCTGCTGATAGCAGGGAGGCTATCGCCACTATCTCGTAAGCAGTTATCAGGTAGGATTCCCTCATGCCACCTATCACGGCGAACTTGTTGTTGGAAGCCCAAGCGGCTGCTATAATGAATATCGGCCCTAGCGTGGTTAGGGCGAGAGCTACGAGGACGCTGTAATCCATCGGTATGGGCCACGTCTGGGGTAGAGGCGACACTGGTATGGCTGCGAGGGGTAGTAGTGACACCACGAGCCCGGCTAG
>JALURD010000076.1 GCA_027057815.1 Acidilobaceae archaeon
AGGAGGACCTAAATGCGTCTGCGACCCCCCAGAAGCTAGCCAAAACGCCTGCTATCACGAATGCTACCAGTTTGTACTTGAACGTGTCTACTCCCATGACCTCAGCGGCGTCCTCATCCTCCCTTATGGCCGCGAGGCCGGCGCCTAGCCGGGATACTCTAACATAGTAGGCTATCAGTACTGTGAGCGTGAAGACTGCGAAGTAGAGCCAGTACAAGGTGGTGGTGGTTAAGCCCATGTTAGGGAACGCGACTTCATCGCCTGAGGCGTACTTGAATCCTTTCATGATATACCTTACTATGTTCATGACCGCGAAGTTTAGACCTATGGTGGCTATGGCGAAGAATGCCCCCCTCAGCCTCAGGACCGCAAGGCCCACGCCAGCTGCGACGGCAGCGGCTAGCAAGCTGCCAAGCAGGAGGCTCTCAACGAAGTATAAGGTAAGGTGGCCCGTGGGCAACGCTCCGCCGTGCTGTATGACTAGCTGTGTTATCTCCTCCCTGGCGGCTTCACCCACAACGTATGCTGCAGCGAAGCCTCCAAGCCCTATGAATACCGAGTGTCCGAAGCTCACGTACCCCGCATAGCTCATTATAACTGCCATGGCGAGGCCTATCCCTATGAGCCTCATTAAGTCCATGGACTGGCTCATGAGTAATGTGGATCCTGTCACCGGACCCAGGAGTCCTACGGCTGCCATGACTGCTAGGAGAGCCGCGGGCACCACTATGCTCTTCCGCATCGGTTACACCCCCTCAGACCCTGCCGCCGAAGAGGCCTTGGGGCCTGACGACTAGCATGACTATTAGGATGATGAAGGCGGCGGCTAGTGCGAGTGCTTGTTGGCCAGTGGTTGAGAATATTAGTTGGTAAACTATGCCTAGGATTACTCCACCTATGAAGCTACCTAGCACGCTGCCAAGGCCTCCCAGGACTACTACTATGAAGGCGAGGGGTGCTATGTCGATCTCGGTGTCCGGCGTTACCGACTTAGTGTATATGATGTAGAGTACTCCGGCCAAGGATGCTAGTACGGTGGCGACTACCGTTGTTAGTAGTTTAACGCGCACCGGATCCACGCCTACAAGTGATAGCGCTCTGGAGTCCTGTGCTACAGCTCTTATATAGAGTCCCAGGTTTGTTCTTGTGAGGAAGAGGTGAGCGAGGACAGCGATGACTACGGAGAGGCCTGCTACTAGGAGCCTAACTTTCTCAACAGCAACTCCGAGTAGCATGAAGCTTGGCGGTTGCCACGGGGCCCAGTAGATGGATGGCTCTGTAGAGTACTCCGTCGTTATGAATTGGTGTATGACGAAGTGGCTACCATAGAGTATCAGCCCGGCACCGAAGGTTGTCATGAGGGTTGCCATTTCCTCCTTGAGGGTGATGGTGTCAACCTTCCCTATGATTCTATGGAGCGTTCCATAGTATAGTGCGGCGCCGAGGGGTACAGCTATTACAGCGGCGGCTACGAGGGAGTATGGCGGGCTCAAGTCCATATTTGTCACGAGGAACGCGGCGGTCATTGCTGCGAAGACAACGACGTGTCCGTGGGCTAGGTTCACGACCTTCATAACTCCCCAGATTAGGGTTAAGCCTATGGCAATCACTCCGAGAAGCGAGCCGTAGAGGGCCCCGTTTATGAGGCCGCTAATTATGGATGTAGCTGTTACCTGCAAGCCCACTACTTCACCCCACGGAGGCCCGGGTTCTAAATGTATAGCCTGGCTTGAAGCCCGAGGTTGTGGGGGGTAAAAACCGGGGAGCCATGAGTGTTAATAGTGGGCGTTGAGGGCTACTCTATCCGCGCCTACCTTCTCATGAAGAGGACGGCAGCTACTATGACTATAATTATTATCACTACGGCGGCGATTATTGCCGGAGACACGCCTCCAGCCTGAGTTGTAATGGTCTCAGTGGTGGTTGGGGTGGTGGCTGCCGGGCTTGACGCGGTGGGGCTGGTCTGCGTCTGAGTGGGTGTTGTGGTCTCAGCTGGCCACCAGTTCGGGGGTGCTATGAGTGGCTCCCTCTCAGCGACCTCGGGCGGGTAGATTATGTACCTCTCGCCCTCCTGCCATTGCATGAGGATCATCGGGTGTCCTATCTGCTTACCTGTTGCAGGGTCTATCTCTAGGGGGCCGAAGAACGTCATTATCTTGAGGCCGTTAAACGCCTCCCTAACCTTGTCGCTATCTTTGATTGCTGCCTCACCGTACATCTCATAGGCCTTCTTGATGGCCTCTACAAGGTAGACTATTGCAGCGCCAGCTTCAGCAGCCTGGTATGCAGGCGCCTCGAGGTTAGGGCACACTTCCTTGAACAGGCTTACCCACTCATCGATAGTGGGACCGGCCCAGGTGAGGCCCAGCTCCTTGGCTTTCTCCGGGGTGTAGGGGGCCCTCTGGCTCCACTGGCTGGGGTAAGCGACTCCAGTCACGACCTGGTCTCCAAGCTCGTCCCGGAACTTGGGCTGTGCCGGCGCGACTAGTATGGCTATGAACTTGAGCTTCCAGCCGAGGCTGTGGGCCTGACCGACGAGGGCCTTACCGTCCTCGTAGTGGCCCCCGCCTAGGAGGACGTTGGCGCCCCTACTCATGGCCTCCTGTATGAAGGTTGAGAAGTCCTTGGTTCCAGCCTCGTAGTCGGCCTCATACACAACTTGTAGTCCCAGCTCCTGTATCTTAGCCTTCAGGCCCTGCTTCACCTTTTGGGCGAAGGGCTTGTTCTCGAATATCAGGGCGATCTTGGCGTCTGGTATTTTCTCAGCCACTAGCTCGGCTGCTGTCTCCATGTACCTGCTGGCGGGGGTTAGGACCTGCACTATGTACTTGTAGCCGGACTCGACTATGGTATCGCTTGCGCCTCCATGGCTTAGTATTAGCTTCTGCTTCTCGTTAGCGACTGGCAGCGCGGCAAGCGTCAATGTACTGCTATACGGCGCGAGGAGGAAGTCTACCTGGTCCTCATCTATGAGCTTAGTGTACAAGCTTGCTATGTTGTCCTTTTTCGACTCATCGTCGTAGTAGATAAGTTGTAGCTTGTACTTTTTACCACCTATATCAACGCCGCCCTGATCGTTATACCACTTGATGGCGGCCTTAATGCCGCAGAGTGCCTGAGTACCCTCTGTCTGGAACTTGCCGGTTAGACTGATAGTCATTCCTATTTTGATGACTTCTCCGGTAACTTGCTCGGGGTAGACATCAGCCTTAGCTCCGAGCGAGAGGGCAGGGGCGGCGAGGAGGAGTGCTAGTATAAGTAGGGCTGTAGCCCTCGGCAATGCGGAACCCATTCAAGCCCACCATGACGGAATTCCCACTAATAGGGGGGTCTAAATGTGTTAACTAGAGAAAGTAATAGTTCTCACAGAATTGTCTAGTGGGATACGTCAAGATTCAGTTAAACGAAGTCAAACTGTCTAATCTTTACCCTTTCTCTCGGACAGCTACTATTTTGTAATAGCCATTACTGGACTCCTCTTCCACGACAGTGAAACCGCTGGTCTCTAGGGTCTCCTTGACGAGACTTATGGGGAGCACTTCTTCCTCGCTCTCTATGATCAGCTCATCACCTGGCGGAGTATAGATTACTGCCTCTACGAGGAGGGCTGCTGGGGTCCTTTTACAGCTCCTGCTTTCTACCAGCTCTTTCGTGAGCTTTAACACCTTCGGCACAGCGGCTCCCCGTGGTTTCACGGGTGTGGGTAAGGCTAAAAGAGGTAGCGGAGGTTTTACATAATAAAATATGCTCTAGCTCTTACTTGTCAAGTACTCGTGTATCTTCATCGCAGCTTCCAGGCCGCTCTTGAGTGCTGGGCCTATGAGGCTGGGGCCGTGCCTCACGTCGCCTGCAGCAAACACCCCCGGCCTGGTCGTCATGTAGTTTTCATCAGTCTTGATCGTGCCGTCCGGATTCAGCTCTATACCGCAGCATCCGGGCTCCAGGGGGGGCGTGGGCTTCACGCCTACAGCTTTTAGAACGTAGTCAAACTCCTCTTCGAACTCGCTGCCCTCTATCGGGACGGGCCTGGGCCTCTTCTCTCCCTTAGTCTGGACTAGCTTCATCCTGACGAATCTTACGATTCTCTTGCCGTTCTCCTCCCTGAACTCCACAGGCTGCGTGAGCTCCCAGAACTTGGCGCCGTGAAGTATGAGATTATCTATCTCTCTCTCGCCCATCGGGGCTAGTTGCTTGCTTCTCCTGTAGCTCAGGACTACCTCCTTGATCCTACCTTTAAACTGCTGGTATGACAGAGGGATGAGCACGGCGTCGGCGGCAGTCAAGCCTCCTCCGACTACGAGGATCCTACCCTCTAAGGGCGGCACGGTGTCGGGCGGCCTGTAGCCGAACATCGACATGTGGAGTGCAACTATCCACTCCATGGCCGGGTAGACCCAGGGGAGATCCTCGCCCTTAACCCCCATATCCCTAGTCTTCCACGTGCCTGTGGCTATGAGTACGGCGTCGAACTCCTTGATCAGATCCTCGAGGTGTACTTTCTCAGCTGGCTCCATGACCTCATCTATGGGTCCATACTTGACGGTCATATCAACCTTTGTTCTGAGGACAAACTTCACGCCAGCGTCCATTAGCTCCCTTATCCCCCTCCTCAGGGGCTCCTTGGGTATCCTGGTTACCGGGATGCCGAAGAGGACCATGCCCCCGGGCTCAGGAGCCATGTCATAGACTACTACATCGTGGCCCTTACACCTTAGCCACCCGGCAGCTCCAAGGCCTGCAGGGCCAGCTCCCACGATTGCAACCTTTCTACCTGTGCTCGGTGGTATAGCGTCCTTCTTGCACTTCAGGAACTTCACATCGTCCACCCCTACCCGTCTAGAAGGTGGGATCATGGGGCTATACATAACTCCGTTTAGGAGATTTACCTGTAAAGTCAAGTATTCACATATAAAAACCCGGGTGTATAACGTTTTCGGGTGGCAGAAAAGCTTCCCCTATAAGCACACTCGTTAACAGGTACTAGAAGCAATCTAAACATTAACGGCAGGCTAACTTACAACTCAGCTTTAACCTAACAAGCTCACTGCTGGCAAGCTAGTGGGGACTCAACTTGGGGGTGCTGGGCTGCCTGGGAAGGTATAACCCGGCCCTTGAGTGGGCGGGGATCCCCTATTCCTTCGAGTGCACGGTCGAAGGCTCCTTCAGGGATCCCGGCGACGCTAGGAACCTTGCTTTGGAAGCTGTGGTAGAATACCTGTCACCCATGCTGGGCAGCGTTGAGCTGGGATCCCTAGCCGGGTGGGAGTACATTGGGTCTAAGTTTAACCTCTACTCATACCGACTCAAAGCCAGCGAGGTCGAGGTTGGCGTTCTGAGGGTAGTCGAGACTGGCGGCGCCCCCCTCGTAGTGACCGCGGCAATACGCTCGGCCGCTGACGGGATCCTCCCGGGCCTGGAGGCTCTCAAGGAGACCGGCAGGGTCGAGGCCGGGGATCCCCTCAAGGGACCGGTGTACTTAAAGCCCGGGGGTAGTGGGTGGCCGGATGGCCAGAAAGCCATTCCACGCTTCGTCGTCTACGACGCTGAAGGCGGCGCTGACC
>JALURD010000077.1 GCA_027057815.1 Acidilobaceae archaeon
GGGATGGGCTCCAGGGGCTTCTCAATGTACCCGCTAGCCTGGACTAGGTGAAGACCCCTGCCAGCAAGCCTGCCCGAGTAGAGGGTGGGGTAGGAGTAGTCGCCGCCTACACCCCTCTTCCAGTAAACTATTATCGGGTGTCCCTTCCAGTCATCCTCCCTGGGCGGGCGCGGCTCTCTTCTAAGCAGGTAATCCACCCTAGTTACAGGGGTCCTGAGCTGCTTCACTGCCTCCAGCTCTAGTGCAGTCTTATCATCTATTAAGTCGTGGATGCCCTCCAAGCCTAGCACTGTGTAGATCGGGGCTGCATAGACTACTCCCCGCCTGGCCCTAATGACGCGGCCACCGTCCACTCTGACGCCGACCACTCTTCCCTTCTCTACTATGAGACCTTTCACGTCGAGCCCCATTAGCAATGTGACTCCCTCCTCTCTGGCCCTGGCCTCGAGCTTCTCGGAGAAGGATGCCATGCCGCCTATAGGGAGATCCCAGACCCCGCCGCCTTGGAGGTAGTAGGCTAGGGCGAAGCCGTTGGAGGGGAACATGGTCGGGTAGATTATGGAGTCCCACCACTCCGGCGGCAGGTAGTCTGAGAGAATCCCCTCCACGGTCTTCTCCAGGAACGCGGCGGCCTCGGGGTCGCAGTCGTCAACCTCCTGAGCCGCCTCCTCGGGTGAGGGAGGGGTTGGCGTGTAGTAGAGGCCGGCCTCCTTGAAGCACTTCCAGAACCTCCTTGAGAGATCCATCAGCTCCGCCAGGCCGGGGATCCCGGCCTCCCTGGCCTCCTCGGCTAGCCGGGCGGGATCCCTCCACCACCTCAGGACCACTTCGCCCTCCTCGCTTACCTCAACCCAGCTCGGGTCAGGCCTATGCATCTCCGGTAGTATGTCCAGCCACTCCTGGAGCTCCCTCGGCACCAGGCCTATCGTGTAGGCGTAGAGGGACCAGGGAAGGCCTGAGGGGATCCCTGCAGCGAGGCCTCCCAGCCATGGGTTCCTCTCCACCACCGCGACCCTGAAGCCGTGCCTCGACAGCACAATAGCCGCTATGACCCCGTTGTGGCCTCCCCCCACAACTACGACGTCGAACTCCACCACCTCGCCACCCGAGAGACTCGCGATTGTAGCATCGAGGTCTCAGCCACACCCCTAACGGCGGGCTCACCGTCTTAATGTTATAACGTACGGCGGGTATTAGGAGACTAATGTGAAACACTCCGACAAACCATGGTATCTGCCTAGCGCGGCGCACTAGCCTCCCTCCGGTGAAGTCGGGCTACCCTCTATGGCTCAGAGTCGGGTGTATGGAGGTGCGCTGCCGGTGATCGTGGAGGAGGACTTGGAGGCTGCAGTTGAAGTTGTTGGCAACGTGTTTGGGTGGCGTGACGCCTATTATGCCCGTGAGGGGGCGCGCGGCGCCGGGGGCTTTGGGCTAGTGGCTCGCATAGACTCCGAGATTGTCGGAGCTGTCGTCGCGTACCCCGCCAGGGGTCCAGTGGTCATAGGGGTGGTGTACTACGTAGCCGTCCCGGGTGAATGGAGGGGGAGGGGCGTAGGCAGGGTTCTCGTTGCAAGTGCCGAGGAAGTCCTGGAGGAGAGGGGGTCTCAGGTCT
>JALURD010000078.1 GCA_027057815.1 Acidilobaceae archaeon
CATATATCCTAAGCCAGCCAGGTCCCTTAAGCCTCCTAGCCTTTGGAGCCCAGCCAGCTAGGGATTTGGCGTAATCCTCGAGAGCCTTCTCCAGAGGCTTGTATTCCACTTCGGGGTCTAGTAGTGCTGCAAGCGGCGTTGCATAATCCCCCGTCACTTCAGCGGAGTAAACCAGGACATCCAAGGCTTCCCTGGGATCCCTGGGTGTTGCGTCGCTGAACTCTACGATTCCGCTTATGAACAGGCGTGGGTCAAGCTCACCCGCATGCGACTCCATGTGGTTTAAGAGGGATTCCAGGACCTTTGAGATCTCGCTCTTCTCTAGGCTTGCAGCTTTCTTATTGTAGAGCGCAGGGTCTCCAACAGCGTCTCTGCATGCATCTGGATCTCCAGTAAGCCCTGGATAGTAGGGGTTGACCGTTCTCGCAACGGCTTCGCAGAGGGAGCCCTCGGAGGGCTTGTAAACCTTAAGCGTTGTAGTCATGCTAGCCTCTAAGCCTAGCTCGTCTATGTGGTCGAGCAGGTATTTGTCAAGCCCAGTGAAGGCTCCATGGGGAGCCACGTACCTACCACCATATAGCCCCGAGAAGGCTAGGGCAGCCACGTTTAGGGGTGGTTTGGGCCCAGCCTTAGAGGTAATTAAGAGCATCGAGGCGGTTACGCTGCCCTGGGCCTCGAGGAAGAAGGCATCCGGAGGCGGCGTGCCCTGCAGGGATCCCGAGGCTACGGCCAGTACTGTCGCTTCAACATTAGACGCTTTGAGTTGAACACTGGAGTAACCTACAAGAATCGATGGAGCAGCTATGCGGGCTGGCGGTTTAACCGACATCTTCAAGGTAGGCCTGGCCCCGGCGTAGTAGGCGTGCGATGCAGTATAAGCGGCGGCAGTCATGGAGTCCGGGGATGGGTAAAAGTAAATCCTGAGCAGTCCCCTCCTTATGGCCTGGTCGAGCACTCTAGCGTATGCCTTAGCGGCGGCGTCGAGCACCTTATCTAGCTCTCCAGGGGTGAGGGTGAGCTTTAGCAAGGCCCCTAGTGCACCTCATCCAGGACTTCGGGGCCCCGGAAACCCTTTAAGAGGCTAGTGTGTTTACGCCTGCCAGGGGACTGGTTCAGGGGGAGGGTGCGAAAATGAACAAGCGCAGAGAGAAGGGGCAATCGCACTCCACCAGGCCAGCTAGGCTTACCCCGCCTACCTGGCTTACCTTCAAGCCTGAAGACATAGAGTTACTCATAGTAGAGCTGGCTAAGAAGGGCTATGGGCCAAGCATGATAGGCATAATCCTCAGGGACCAGTTCGGGATCCCCCTAGTGAAGCCCATACTCGGCAAGAAGATAACTCAGGTCCTCGAAGAGAAGGGCCTTGCACCTCCCATTCCCGAGGACCTTATGGCACTCATCAGGAAAGCCGTTAACCTAAGGAGGCACCTGGAGGAGCACCCGAAGGACCTCCATGCAAAGAAGGGCCTTATGGACCTGGAGAGCAAGATACACAGGCTAGTCAAGTATTATAAGAGAGTAGGGAAGCTGCCCCCCGACTGGAAATACGACCCGGAGAAGGCCAGGCTCCTCGTCGCCGGCGCGACATAACTTCTCCAGACGGCCGGGCCTCCCTTCCGTCCTACTTCACTGCTCAACGCATTATCTGGGTTAATGTTAATATTTCAGCGTAGGAAAAAATGTAGTAGCGTATGGTGTTACGGATTTGTCTAGCGAATTAAGCGACCTTCCAGAGGATGTGCTCGAGGAACTCGAGGAGGCGAGGAAGGAGGTAGAGAGGGAGATCGGAGCGGGCAGGAAGCGCAAGCGCAGGTACCCGACGGCCAGGGATATAGCAGAGGCTGTAAGAGAAGTAGCACTCTCGGCGAGAGGCGCCGACCCGGCCGAGTTCCCTGATATGGTTAGAGAGCACCTTGAAAGACAGGGCTTCTACGCTGGATTGGTCACGGACAAGAGGGTTTGGCGGGTCTACGAGACTCTCGTCCGCAAGGGAGTTATACCTGACACACTTGGAGTCGTGGAGTGGTAGCATTGGGGCCCACCTGTGAGGTATGCGGTGAAAACCCCGCAGTCGGCTCCTGCAGCATCTGCGGTAGGCGCGTGTGCGAGAAGCACCGGCGTAGGGAGTCCTCTACGGGCAAGGTTCTCTGCGTTGTCTGTAAATCCGCGCTATGCAGTATCTGCGGCGAAAGGCTTAGTGTAGCCTACTGCCTTTCATGCGGTAGAATGATATGCACGGACTGCTCCATTCAGCTTGACAACGTGAGGCGGATCTGCGTCGAATGCGCTGGGAAAGGTGCTAGGCCGAAGCCTGCACCCAAAAACTTGAGAGGTGCGTCACGCCTAACACTCAAGGTGCTCAGGCTACTCGCAGGGTGAATAGCTCATAATACCCTCAAGCTTGACCCCGGTCTTACCTCAGGGTGAATGCGAGTGAGTGCGGCGAGGCTACTCGGGAAACTCGAGGATCTAATCGACTCTCTGCCCAAGGAGGGCTTGAAAGCGGCTAAAGTAGTTAGCCTCGTCTCGAGGCTAGCCGACCTAGTGACTAGGGTCGACGAGTCTATATCGAAAGCTGAGTGTCTCGCAGCAGTTAAGGGCAAGCAGGCCAAGTCGGGTAACGCTGTTCTCCACGACACCGGATGCGCTGGCATATTTGCCGGGATAGAGGATGGCGTGAAGAGGATCTGGAAGGTTGGGAGCCACGCATTCACAGCGAGGCTCCTAGAGGATGCCGTGGAGATAGAGGATGAAGAAGTAGGCATAGCGATAAAACCCGATGAGGTTGTGATTAAAGTGCTTGCCGGTGAAGCGAAGAAGGAGGAGGCCACTAGACTGACGGACGTTGATACCATCTACTCGGGGTATTACAACATTTCGTACGTTCTGAGGAAGCTGGAGGCCCACCTAAGAGCAGTGGAGTCTGACCTAGCGAAGTGTGCAAGGGAAACGGGAGCGCAGTGCTAGTTTAAAGGAATCCTTTAATTATACCTTTGAAAGTAAGACCGCTGGAAAGGCATACACAGGCAAAATACACCAATAACCTTTATTACCTTCGCTTACCTATAATACAGAATGACTAGAGCCTTAGGAAGGGGTGAGTGTGTATGAGCAAGAGCCTACCTCCGGTGAAGGTCAAGGACCCCTACACTGGCAAGGAGGTTGAGCTAGTACCCATCAAGGTCTGGGTGCTAGCGCCAAGGACTAGGAAGGGCGTCAAGATCGGCCTGTTCAAGAGCGAGACCGGCAAGTTCTTCAGGGCCAAGGTCCCCGACGACTACCCAGCACCCTAGCCAGCGCGACTAGATAACTAGATAGCCTAACTACCATAAACTAATCCGTCTCCTCTTTTTCTAAATTTTTGTTAACACTCCTCCAGGGCATGCAGCATATCGTGATATTCTAGGTTATCAGGGAGTTAAAAGCCAGAAGCTCAGACCCGGTGGAGGCTCTTCATAGCCTCACGCGGCTCGTGGACGTGCAAACTTCATCATCAAATAAGCCGTATTCACTCCTTGCCGTTTCCTGTTTCTTCATTCCGCCCATTTAAGGGATTACGCTGGCCTATGCGCGTCATTAAGCATTGGTCTAACAAGTCTGGCTAGGAGGTGTCAGGTATTGGTGGTGTGGGCTCGGTGAGGTCCCCAGGAAATCTTCACCGCTTCAGCACAGCTTCCGGCGCTCTCCTCATAGCCCGCTAAAATGGTATCCAAGGCGCGGTCTTATTTTACTCTTGTAGATTCCTTCTATTCAGTCATAGCTTTAAGGGTTGACTGAATTATGATTTGCAATACCTGGAAAGGGAATGAGTCTTCTGGCTCTAGTATTTCGGTTTGAGGTCGATGTTAATGAATGAGTCAAAGAATTATGAATGCAGAGCTCCCTGGATTATGCCTATAGTTATCTTGTTAGGCCTCTTTCTGATAGGCCTCTTATCCTACAGGATAACACAGGCCCTCGGGATCCCTCTACCCGGTTTAATAATAGCCGCAGCGCCGCTAGCGCTGCTGATCCTAGTTGCCTCCTTTAGGGTAGCACTCGAGGCCGTTAGGCTTCAGGGTGGTATAGCTCCCTTCTTCTGTGGCGGAAGGCTTGTCCTCCATGACCTCTTAGGCCACGTGAAGGCGGAGCCGCCTGAGCGCATAATAACCAGCGGTCCATACTCGGTGGCCAGGCATCCGACGTACTCGGCCACCCTCGCAGCTTACGCTGGCGTGTCGCTTGTCTTCCCCAAAGCGCTTCCAGGGCTCCTTGCAGTCGCCCTATGGGTCTACCTTGCCGCCTGGGCCGAGGAGCGGATCCTACGAAAGCACTCAGACTACGAGAGTTACGCTAGGAGGGTCCCCGGGATAGCCCCCGTGAGAGTTATCCTATGGGCGCTCAGGCCCAGGGGAAGGAGGAGAGAGTGAGCTAGCTTGAAAGGCAGACTCACGGATACTTGTAGGCAGACCCTGCCCAGCGTCCTTGGCAGGGCTAGGAAGCTCGGCTTCGACTGTAACTTGACATGCGAGGAGTTGGTTGTGTACCTGCAGGGGCCGACTTACGAAGATGATAAGATGAATGTAGACGGGGTGCTTGGGAAAGACTTGTTCCTGCTGCATGAAGTGGTCGAGGTATGCGTATTGAAGCGTATGGGTTACAAGATCGGCGAGGACACGGTGATCAAGGCGTACTCAGACACCTACAAGGCCCACCTGACGGCCCTCCGGGTAGAGCTTGACGAGGCGAGGCGCCTGGGAAGGGTCGACCACGTGGAGAGGAGGTGTAGAGACCTCAACAGCTACCTGGAGGATCATCACCTGCCCGGGGAGCTCACAGATGAAGTAACCGGCTTGATTAGAGAGTACTGCAAGGGTTAGGGCTCCGCGGCGTGGGAGACGGGGGATATTCAGTTATGGCTTTACTCTTTGCGTATTATCAGGATTCTCTCCCTTCCGATTACCTCGCCGTTGCTGATGGTGTCCGGCAGTATCGCGCAGTCGACGTATCCCTGACTGAGCAGTATGCGGGCGCTCTCGATTCTCGGTACAGGGTAGGGTACTGCCTCGGGAGGCTTCAGGCTTGTGTATACCGCGGGAGTGGCGACTCTCCGGCACCCTCCTCCCCTGGAGGCTGTGGCTAGCACTACACCCCTCTCCGCTAGGGTCCTCTCTATTATCCAGCCGTCGGGGCTGCTGGAGAGGCTTATGCTAGAGGCCACGACTATGGATCCTCTCGGGAGTAGCTTCATAACTTGGCCCGGCTTCCCACTTGGAGCGTAAACGGCACCGTCTAGGCCGTACTCTTCAACAACTGCGCTGACGTCTATTTTATCAGCTAGGACCAGGAGCCTCCTACGGGGCGCTCCGTATGTTTCCACGTCTATCTGCTCGCCAGGCTCATAGGGCGCGTGAAGCCCAGCTGGCACTATCACCTCGCCATCACTCCAAGCGTATGAGGCTATCATGTAGCTCTCCCTAGCCACTGGAATAGCTGCTGGCTTGTCCTCGCCGACGAGGGCTACTGGGACAATAGTGTCTCTGCCT
>JALURD010000079.1 GCA_027057815.1 Acidilobaceae archaeon
CCTCAGAGGCCTCCTAAGCCATCCTGGAAGGCCCTCCAGCTTGGCGCCGCACAGTAGCCTCTTACTCCTCCCGCACTCCTCGAGGACGTCACTCCATCCGGCGGCGTCTCTCTCGAGCGCCGCCCTGTAGAGGTCCCATAGGTGCGGCCTCCTAAGCCAAGGGGCTCCCAGGAGGCTGAAGCCGCAGCAGTCCATGCTAAGTGGGTGGTGTAGGTGGAAGAGTCCCTCCTTGCACGTCTGGAATGCCAGCCCGGCTGCCCTGGCGAGTCTCGAGTACTCCCCAGCGACCCTCAACCTGTACTCGAGCGGGGGGTGGGCCACGCCAGCCTCTCCGCCCAGCGGGGCGTAGGACTCCCACGCAACCTCGTAGGCCTCCGACTCTCCGCCGAGCAACTCCCTGAGTTTGTCTAGGACCTCCCACTCGACGCGGAGGAACTCCACGATCAAGAGCCTGGCGCCCGCTGACGCGGCCTCGCGGATGAAGCCGCTGGGATCCCTGTCCCCTATCCCGGGTATGAGGGGCTGAAGCCTCAAGGCGACCGGGATCCCCCTATCCGAAGCCTCCCCAGCGGCCCTTAGCCTCTCCCCTGGCGGAGGGCTGCCTGGCTCCAGCTTCGAGAGGATGGGCCAGTCGTAATCCAGGCCCGTCACTGTGACCTGCATGACCAGGAGGCCCTCTACAGCGAGGCCCTCCAGGGCCTCCCACCACTCCCTCCCCGGCGGTGGGAGCCTAGTGTTGAGGATAACCGGGACCCCGAGCTCCCCGGCGAGCCTCAGGAGCTTGAGGGCGGCCCTACGCTCCTCCTCGCCGGGCTGGAAGGGGTCACTTAGCGCGGCCACCCTCACCGGGATAGCGGCGCCGATGACGCGCTTGAGCCTAGCCATGGCTTTCACTAGCCTGAGTGAATCCCATATCGCCCGAGGCTTCCCATGAGGGCCCCTATACCACCTCGCGTAGCAGTAAGTGCAGGCGACGCTGCAAGTCGAGTAGGGCTCACCTCTCACTATGCTATGGCACAATCCTGCAATCCTGGATGACGGGGCTATAACGAACCAGTCAAGCCCTGGCAAGCGGAACACCCCGCATCGTGATCGACCCTCAGGCCGCAGGACCTAACCTGCTACGGACACCCTCTCCGGAAGGGGTAGGCCCCTCATGTAATTGCTAGTAGCGTGTTAGATTAACATGTTAGTTAAATAACTTTGTCTGCGGGAATAGTAACGTGCCCCGGATGGTGTCTTGTCGCGTGGCAGAAATAACCCGTAGCAGATTTTGGAGGCTAGCCTCTATAGCGCTTGTAGCCGCGCTAATGGTAGGCATAGTCGGGTCCTCTCTCACTGTCCAGGCCTACGAGAAGGACGTGCATTACTACCTGACATATTACGTGGCGCTGGCCACGTGCTTCGAGCCAATTGAAGCCCACATCATAGCCAGCGCGGATCTATCAATCGACATAGATGAGGATACATACCCGCTACCCACAGCGGACGACGTAGTTAAGGCTGTTAAGAGTGGGAGCCTGAAGAAGCTATCAAGATATTATGGGGTCTTGAAGAAGCTCCACGCAATGGACGACAAGATGAGGGTCCAAAAATACATTG
>JALURD010000080.1 GCA_027057815.1 Acidilobaceae archaeon
AAGGTCATCGAGAGGCATAAGGAGCTGATTGAAAGAGTCAGAGAAGTAATAGAGGCTAGCGAAGCCGAGAGGAAGAGAGGCGAGAAAGGAATATACATGTAAAGTTTACACCGAAGCCTGCACTCTTTACGCGTTACTCCAATTTAGTGTTAGGGGGTCTGCGGTGTCTTAGGAGGTCGGCCCCGGGCCCTTTGATTATAATCTCCTCAACGCCAAGCTTTACGAGTTTGTGAACGAAGGCTATGAGAGCGTTTTCAAGGTGCCGGATGGCCTCGAGCGTTGGCCCTCCGTGGTCTACGTGTATGCTCGGGTATACGCCGCAGAGCTCCCACGGGATAACTCCTATGAAATAGTCGTAGTATGCCTTGTACTCGCCATCATTCGGAGGTAGGCACTTTGAATCTTTGGGCATGGGTTCCAGTACGGCTCGTTTTGCCCCTTTCAGCCTGGGCTGGTAACGTGCTAGTATGTGTTCTTGGAAGCGTAGTATGTGGGGGTTCCAGAGGCTCTCTCCGCCATAAGCTCTGAGGCCTCTGACTTCGCCCTTAGAGGTGGGCGTGGCCTTCTCTAGGTATCTATAGTATTTCCTGAACTTTGCTAGTGCGCTCCTAGCTGAGGGATGCCTCCTGGCGGTCTCCTCGAGCAGTTCCCATAGCCTTCCCTCCCTTATCGCCTGCTTGACCCTCTTTACAGTCCTTTGAATGACGTGGAGATTGTGCAGGGCCAGGAGCCTAACTCTCTCGGGTTTAGGCATCTCGGCGAGGTCCCTTGGGGTGTATCTTCTACAAACCGGGCAGTCACAGGGGAAATACTCTAGCTGCTCGAGCCTGTACACGCCGTACTCGGTCATGTACCGGTCGTCTCTAGCATATATAATGTAGGAGGCGCTGTCGAATGTGTCAACGCCGAGTGCAACGGCGAAAGGTATTATGAGTGGGTGGCCGGCCCCGAAGAGGTGCACAGGCCTGCCTCCCGGCAGGATCCTCTTGGCCCGGTAAATTATCTCGACTACAACATCGTATTTGTACTCCTCCAGGAATACAGTAGGGCTTCCAATGCCGTACATCCTATACGGAAGCTTGAGAGCCTCTCTAGCGCTCTTCTCGACAAGGTCTAAGTACTTGCCGCCTTGTATAGGTAGAACCCATATGGTTTCATCGCTTCTTGGGTCTATTAAGTTAAGTGCCTCCCTTGCCCTCCTCAAGGTTTCCTCAACAGTCTCTAAGGCCTTATTCCTCTCAACGTCACCCGTAGGCACATCTAGGATGACGCCTATGTCGCTTCCAATGGTTTTCTGGTACTTCAAAATTTCGTCTTGTGTTACATCAACGTCTCCATACTCCAGTATTTGGTAGGCGCCGGAGTCGGTCATAACGACTCCGTCCCAGCCAAGGAAGACATGCACTTTGACAGGGGCTCCCCCTGTCCTCCTGTATAAGAGGTATGCGTTAGTGATTACTTGGTCGAGGCCGATGGATCTAATCTCCGTTACCGGCAGCTCCTGGCGTAGCGGGTCTATAACGGGGAAGAAGGCTGGAGTCTCGATTGATCCGTGCCTGGTGTGAAGCCTGCCAATCCTGCCAGCTAAGTCTACATCTTTAATCTCGAACAATCCAAAGTCACCGCAGGCTGGAGGTTACCCTAGAGCACCTTTTCTCCTAAGGTACTCCTTGTATAGCGTGTAGACCTTCTGAGCAAGTGGGCCCGCGCCTTCCACGCCATCCTTTGTAACCCTTATTGACCTGCTAACCTCGACTATGTTAGATTCTGGGTATACCCTGACGGTGTGTGGTGCGAAGCCTCCATACTTTACCAGGAACTCAGCGAACTCCTCGGCGTTGAAGACGCCGGTCTCTATCACGAGTATTTCCGAGACCGAGCTACCCGATACAATAACTAGCGGCCAGTTGTTTCCGTCACTGTCCTGGACGGATTCGAGTGCTAGAGTTAGACTCCCAATGTCTAGTCCAGCTACTTTGCCCGTGTATTTTCTACCATCTTTTAGCACTACAGTGACCTCCTTGCCTAGAAGTCCGTTCAGCCTAACGCTAAGCCTCCTGGCAGCCTCGCCTAAAGCCGCCATCTCAGCGACACCTCCCTGGAGAGGTCGGGGGAATGGCACAAAATTTAACGTGTAGCATACACCGCGGCCTAGTCTGGGTGCGGGCATCTATGGCCGTGGAGCTGGATGGTAAGGTCGAGGCTGTAGAGCCTGGTAGGCTGAAAGGGCAGAACATAGTGACTGTTAAGGCTGGAGATTACACAGTTAAGTTTGACGCTATTGAAGGTTTGATGTCGTTTGTGAAGGGGGAGAGACTCAGCATAACGTTTAGTGAGACCAAGCCCGAGAACCTCGACGATTACCACTTCTGCGGCCACGGGTACCTGGTCTCGCCCGAGAGCGAAGTCGGGAAGACCATATTCTCTATATGGGGCATAATCTTCGTTGTAGAGCCTCCTCTAGGCCTTAAGGACGGAGTCAAGTACTACCTCTGTATAAGAAAGAAGAGGTGAGTAGCGCAGCAGTCCGGGGATCCCTCCCCCTCTCCATGGACCTCTTAAACACTGGGGGTAGACGTGGGGATTCTCGACGGGGTCCCTAGACCGTTAAGGCTACTCCCATCGCTTGCGGCGGCAGGACTGATACTCTACGCTGTCGGCTACAAGCCCCCGGAGTGGCTGACTCTCCCCCTGATGGCCTCAGTAGCTGCTGCGGGTGTAGCTGGGGCGGTATTGCTGGTGAGGCGAAGAGGACAAGCTTCAAGCCTTGGAGAGTCTACGGGATTCAACTTTAAATGGGAGTCAACGGTAGCCTCTAGTCATTTTGACGCGATACAGGGGGATTCCGAGGATTTTATAGTATACGAAGTTGAGGTGGTTGGCGACAGGGATGCCGCCCAAAGATTCATAGATGCACTAAAGGATAGAGCGGATTCTGGGGCTGCCAGTTATGTTTTAGTGACGGTCCTTGATAGAGGAGTAGCTTCTTACCTAGTGATCAGGGGGAGAGCCTGGGCGTCTGCTGTTGTAGAGGCGGAGATAGTTAAAAGCCTAGCCTCGGCTGTAGGCGGGATTAAGCTGAGGAGAATCGATGCTAGCCTGTTTAGGAGTATAGCTCAGCTCCCCGAGAGTATTGCACCTTCAAGTAGTAGTGTAGTCCTTGCAAGGATCCCTCTTCATTGGGAAGGTGCAGCGTCGAGCGGCGGGGGTAGGGTTGTTGTCAGGCTCGGAGAGCGCGTAGACTCTCATGGAGGAGAGGTTGTCCTCCGTGACGTGGACATTGAGGGTCATATAGGCATTTTCGGGTCGACGGGTTCAGGTAAATCCACTACCGCAGCTCTGATAGCGTGCCAGCTATCCGAGGCTGGCTTTGAGGTTGTAGTATTCGACTGGACAGGCGAGTACGTGGAGAAGCTGCCTTGCACTCCGGCGAGAGTTGTTCGGCCGCTCAGCGATCCAGCACCAGTCGATCCTGTTGTCCTGGCTAGCAGCGGCGACGTAGACTTGGCCGTAGAGACTATTTCAAGGGCGCTTTCACTTACGCCGCCACAGGAGTACATGCTGGCAACTATTATGGAGAGATACGGGCCTAAGTCGCTGACCGAGTTAATCGCGTTGATTGCTGAAGCCGAGGAGCAGGCTAGGTGGGATAGAGAAGTGAAGAGGGCTCTTCTCAGGAAGCTGGGATCCCTGACGTCTGGCAGGTCAAAGCAGGCGTTCACGGGGAGCCTCGACTCACCCTTCTTCGGGGAGGACCTCACAGTTGTTAGGTTGGATGAGATAAGGACTACGCTAGCCAGAAGGGCGTATGTACTTTTCCTTACAACGTGGGCTTATACGCTGCGTTACTCAGAGGGGGGCGGCAGGGGGGTAGTTTACATCATAGATGAAGCCCACAATATATTCAATCACCCTGAAGCTGGTGTCATGGAGAGTATGGTGGCTGAGGCGAGGAAGTACGGAATACATTTTGTTATTGTTACACAGTCACCCGCGGCGATATCGAATAATGTGTTGCTCAACACTAACACAAAGATTATACATGCGCTTAGAAGCGGGAGGGACAAGGACGTTGTAGCCGAGGCTGCAGGCCTCCCCGCTAGGATTGTTAGTGTTCTAGACAAGCTTAGGCGGGGAGAGGCCGTCCTCGTCTCACCTTCAAACCCTGAACCCGTCCTTGTAAGAGTCAAGCTCAGCTGAGAGCCTGCTAGCAAGCTCCACTATATAATCGAAGCTTAGCCAGTCAATCCTCGGCCCCACATTCCACTCCTCAGCAAGCTCAAGGGCTCTATGGGCGGCTGCGCATGGCGTGGTGTTGGTTGTATCAACTTCAACGGATGAGTGAACGTCGTAGCCTAGGTAGTCATATATCACCCCGAAGATTTCCCCCAGAACGTTCTCGATAACTTTGTCACGCCTCCAACCCTTGGCTTCAAGCCTCTTCATGAGTGTGAAAGGTTCAGTCCTAAGTACAACTATCAATGCATAATCCTCCTCCAGCTTTGAGAGGAACTCACCCGGATAGTGCGTGTCGAGTATAACGCATTTCCCCCTGTCAATTAGATGCAGCGAGGTTGAGACGATGTACTCTATACCAGCTTCGCTAGCAAGATGTGTATCGCGAAGGCTGGGGTCTTTCTCAATGAACCCTTCCTTGTAGAGAATTGTGGAGACATCAAGATGAATGCAGTCTAGCTCCTCCGCTAGACACTTAGAGACGGATGTTTTACCGGTTCCAGGGATCCCGGTCACTATTAGAACGTATTGCTTCATTCCACCTCTACTCCTCCGTCAAGGTGAATAGCGTCTTGCTGACCCGGGAAAATAAGAAACTATAGGATGTGCGTTGAAGAAGCAGTAAAAGAGGATTGGAAAGGGATGAATATTACCAACTAGTGGCTGGGGGCTAATCCTCTTCCTCCTTCTTTTCCTCTTTCTTACCCTTCTCCTCTTCCTCAGTTCTCTTAGCGGCTATCACGTCGTCGATCCTGAGTATGAGTGTTGCAACCTCGGTGCCTGCTTTGAGGGCGTTGGCCTTGACTCTAGTGGGCTCTACTATGCCTAGCTCCCAGGTATTCACTGGCTCGCCGGTCTCTATGTCGATGCCTGCCCACTTGTTGCCCTGCTCGTGCTCCTTCCTAAGCTTCATTAGGACCTCTATCGGGTCGTGGCCGGCGTTGTATGCTAGCGTCTGTGGTAGGGACTCCACGGCTCTGGCGAATGCCTCAACTGCTAGCCTCTCCCTGCCACTTAGGGTCCTAGCGAACTCGAGGACGCCCCTGGCTACCTCCATCTCGCCAGCGCCGCCGCCGGCTATGATCTTGCCATCCATTACAGCGTCAGCTACCGCGCTTAGAGCATCTCTTATGGCCCTCTCAGCCTCGTCGACTAGCCTCTCGAAGCCGCCGCGGATAAGTATTGTTACGCTTCTTGGGTTCTTTGCTCCTTCTATGAATATCATTTTGTCTTCTCCTACCTTTCTCTCCTCGACTAGCTCTGCGTATCCTAGGTCC
>JALURD010000081.1 GCA_027057815.1 Acidilobaceae archaeon
TCTAACTTTGATTCCGTCAAGCCTCACCTCCCCTACTTAGCTTTCTAGCTAGTGTAGCTGCCCTCTTAGCACCTTCTTCAACTTCACCTTTCTCTATTAACTCGAGTATGTCTATAGTTTTCTCTCTAAGATCAACACTACCTATAGATAGCGATGCCTCAGCTATCTCTCTCAGATACTGCACAGCCTCCTTATAATTCTTGGAAAGTATCGCCTTCTTCAGCTGCTCACTCGACTTTATCATCTCCACCTTGCTCGCTATCACCTTCTGGTAGTATGACGGTTTTCCAACTGCTATCCTGGCCGTCAACGCGCTAGACTCTATAACGACCTGAGTCTGCGGGTCAGTGTATCGAACCTTGAATGACACTGTAACCCCAGCCGTTCCGGGCTCGGCTACTATCAGCTCTCCAGCTATATCTTCCACTTCTCCACTGCTCAGGAAGCCTATATCAACAACGTAGCCTTCCTCTGTGGCCTTGAACCTTCTCCCGTAGAAGCGCGCCTCCACGCCTGGAGGGGTAGTAAGCAATAGCTCTACGTTCTGAGCTACAACCTGCGCAGCCTTAACCGCCTCTTTAACTATTACCTCCTCCAGGTGATCTACGTCGCTTATATGCTCAAGATCCCCGTTCGTAGCGTCAGCTAGTCTAAGCAATAGTGACTCGTTATACTCTGATCCGACCCCTATAGCTACTATTGGGATCTCGCTTTCACCTAGGGCTTTGAAAACCTTCTCTTCGATCTTGTCTGGCTTCTTCTCGCCCACTGTCGGCTCTCCGTCTGTGATTAAAAGAATTCTTCCTATACCTCCCGACTTTAACTCTTCTTTAAGTAAGGTAATAGTGTATACTAGAGTGTCGGCAATGTTAGTACCAGGACAAGTCTTTATGGCGGCTATCTTCCTCCTGGCCTCTTTGATCTGATCTTGTGTCTCTATAGTCCTCGGGCCATAGACTAGGAATGGTTTCTTGCAGAACCCAATTATCATCAAGACATCGCCTGGTTCAAGTATTTCAATAAGCTTTATGGCTGCACTTTTGGCGAAGAATATCCTCTCACCGTCCATGGAGGGGCTGGCATCAATTGCTAAGGCCAACACTAGCCTTTGCCTCGCGCTCGCAAGAGCCGTCACTCTAGCTATAAATGGGATTGCTTCCCCCATTCTCTCTACGGCATCCTTAGCAAGCATTATGTTAAGTTCTATCCTCCCTAGCGGGTCGACTATTTGCATGGTAGTATCGCCACCTGCCCAGCCTAGGCTTTGCCCGTCTCTTACTAAAAACCCCTTATAGCAACAGGGGACTGTTTAGTTTAAAGGCCCCAGCCTGTGGCTACCCTTCAGGGCTGAGGCGTGGTTAAGTATATCTTCATCACAGGAGGTGTCCTCTCCAGCGTCGGGAAGGGGATAGTCTCAGCCAGCACTGGGTTGCTCTTGAAGGCCATGGGTTATAATGTTGGAATCATAAAAATTGACCCTTACATCAACGTTGACGCAGGCACCATGAATCCCTACATGCACGGGGAGGTGTTCGTTACCGAGGACGGTGGCGAGACTGATCTAGACTTGGGCCACTATGAGAGATTCCTAGATGTAAACCTGACTAAGGATCACAACTTGACCACGGGGAAAGTCTATTACTCAGTTATAGAGAAAGAGAGGCGGGGCGACTACCTTGGACAGACCGTTCAGATAATACCACACATAACTAACGAGATCAAGGAGCACATAAGAGATGTGGCAAGACGCACAGGAGTAGATGTATTAATAGTAGAGATTGGCGGAACCGTGGGAGACATTGAAGGCCTACCATTTCTCGAGGCTGCCAGGCAGATGAAGCTTGAGGAGGGCCTTCACGACACATTCTTCATACATGTAGCCCTCGCGCCCATACTCTCGACGACGGGTGAGCAGAAGACTAAGCCTGTCCAGCATAGTGTTCAGGAATTAAGGAGGATAGGAATACAGCCTAACGCTATAGTTGTACGTACCCAGAGGCCGCTTGAAAGAGAGGCGAGAAGGAAGATAGCATTATATGCTACGCTCCCGGAGCGGGCGGTATTCAGCGACCATGATGTTGAGTATATCTACGAAGTCCCTCTATTGCTAGCCGAGCAAAAATATCATGAATACATAGCGGAAGGGTTAAAACTCGAAGCCCGCGAGCCAGACCTCTCAAAGTGGATAAACTTTGTTGAGAGACTTAAAAACACGAGCCACGAAGTTATTATTGGCATGGTTGGCAAGTATACCAAGCTAAAGGATAGCTACATCAGCATAATAGAAGCTATTCGTCATGCATCAGCCCTTCTCGAGGTTAAACCGAAACTAAAGTGGATAGAGGCAACAGACATAGAACTAGGGAAGTTAAACGTTGAGGACGCGCTTTCAGACGTCGACGGGGCCGTGGTGCTTCCAGGCTTTGGAAGGCGTGGAGCTGAGGGTAAAATTAAGGCTATCCAATATTTGAGAGAGAATAAAATACCAATGCTTGGCATATGCTTTGGAATGCAGCTAACCGTAGTCGAGTTTGCCCGTAACGTTGTAGGCCTTGACCGTGCGAATTCCACCGAAATAGATCCACACACACCATACCCTGTAGTCGACTTACTCCCTAGCCAGAAGGACATTGACAGGCTAGGCGGCACTATGAGGCTTGGCGCCAGCCCGATAAGGCTTGTGAGGGGCACCAAGGCCTATGACCTTTACAGGTCCGATGTGATATACGAGCGCCATAGGCACAGGTATGAAGTAAATGAGCGTTATATAGACAAGCTAGAGGCTGCGGGGCTCGTGATATCGGGCTGGAGTCCCGAAGGCCTAGTCGAGATAATAGAGCTGAGAGAGAGGGATCACCCATTCCTTCTGGCTACTCAGCCGCACCCAGAGTACAAGAGCAGACCATTGAGGCCAAGCCCGCCTTATGTGGGCTTGATCCGTGCTACTCTTCGCTAGGAGCACTAATTATGAAAACTACCCTATTAACCTGGAGCTCAACTATTTTCCTCACACCCCTCTGGCCCGGGGTATAGGTCGAGCGTACAAGCTTAACGTTCTCAAGCCTCCTTATCTGGCTGCTCACGTTTGCCTTGCTCTGTTTTATCTTATTAGCTATTTCATCAAGCTCTTTCACACCCGAAGCTATTAACTCCAATATTCTAGCGCGGGTCTCGTTAGCCAGTGCAGAAGCTACTTCAGCGATATAACGGGAGCCGACTACGTATAATGTTCCGTCTCTTTCATAAATTCCCTCCTTATGTGGAACCTCGCTCAGGTTAGCCACTCTAACCACCTCCTAATTCTTAGTAGCCATACAATCATGTATCATACAAGAGTTAAATAATTTAATGTATTCTTCACACATACTAAGAGAGAATTACAGCTATGAGTTTCAGCTACCGAGTGAATATATCGGCTCCCTGCTATGCCTTCTATTCTACGGATGAGCGGAGCCCCTCAAGGTAGGGTGATTGCTTGACAATCAGCATCAAGGAGGCATACATGGAGCTAGAGGAACCTGAATTCAGGGTACTTAGGGTTATAGAAAAGTGGCTTCCCAAATATGAATACGTCCCAGCTGAAATTATTGAAAAACACTCAAGGCTTCCGCCGTCACGCCTTTCGAGATCGCTTAGGAAACTTGGCGAGCTGAAGCTCATAAAGAGGAGTCTTGGCACTCTGATAGGCTACACACTTACGTACATGGGCCTTGACGTTCTCGCCCTTAGGGGGTTAGTTGTCCGCGGCATTATCGAAGATATTGGTGAGAAGATAGGCGTGGGCAAGGAGGGAGAGGTGTACCTGGGCGTCTCGCCGACGGGCGAGTGGGTTGTAGTAAAGTTCCATAGAGAAGGAAGAAGGACATTCAAACATTTGAGGAGGACAAGATCTTACATGGCAAACGCAACGCGGGGACAATGGCTCCTTAAGGCTAAGATGTTGGGTGAAAGGGAGTTTAAGATCCTCGTTGAACTCAGCGGCCGCGGTGCGCGCGTTCCAAAGCCTGTTGGATGGAATAGGAATGCCGTAGTACTTGTATACCTTGAAGGCGTTGAGCTTTATAGGTTCAAAGATCTTGACGGAAAGTCGGCTGAGAGGGTCTTATGGGATGTGCTCGAGACTATTAAAATAGCATATAGAGACGTTGGCGTTGTGCACGGCGATCTTAGTGAGTACAATGTTCTTGTGGTAGAAGAGGATGGCGAGTACAGAGGATATGTCATAGACTGGCCGCAGTACGTGTATAAAGATGAAGAGCATGCTGATGAACTCCTAAAACGTGATGTCTACTATATTGTACGGTTCTTCAAGAGAAAGCTTGGAGCTAACGTTGACGAGGATGAAGCCTTATCCTTCATTAAGGGTGAAAGTGGTTGACCTCTGAGAGGAAGCTCTGCATGGGTGTTGATATAGAGTCTGGTAAGCCTGGTAGCTCTAAGGCTAGGTATAGTGTTGCCATTGTTGACGCGGATGGCAGATTAGTGTATAAAGCGTCGTCTGCTCCCCTCTCCAGGTTGATCAGGCTTGCATGGGACTATAGGCCTCGTTGCATAGCCACTGATAATGTCTTTGAGCTAGCTGAATCCGTTAGAGACCTTGCTAGACTCGCCTCTCTACTCCCACCAGAGACGAGAATAGTCCAAGTGACTGCTAAGCATGCGGGTAGCATGGAAACTCTTGGTGAGGCTGCGAAGCGCGTTGGAGTAGAGCTTGACTCAAAGCCTACTCCTGCGAAGACTGCATACCTGGCCGCGTTGATAGCCCTCCATGGTGGCGGGGCTGAGGTACGGTTCAGGGAGGAGAAGACCCTCATCATAGTGTCTAAGGGCAGATCACCGAAAGGCGGTGGGATGAGTCATGAGAGATATATGAGAAGGATAAGGGCGAGTGTCCAGAGGGCTACAAGAAAGATTGAGGAAGCCCTAGAGAGAGCGGGGCTTGACTTCGATCTAACTATAAGGAAAGGTAAGGGCGGTTATGACTCGGCTGTTTTCACTGTTTATGCTCCCAGGGAGGCCCTGAAAGGGGTAGTCAGGCCGCATAGAGGCATAGACTACTCGATTACAATTAAGAGTGTTTACGGGTCTTCCTTCGATTTCGGCGAGAGAAAGAAGGAGGCCACAAAGAGGCCCGTCATCCTCGGTGTCGACCCCGGTATAACGACTGGTATAGCTATACTCGACCTGGAGGGCAGACTCTTATACCTTGGGAGCGGTAAAAGCTTAGATAGAGGGACCATTCTCGACATTGTCAGAGAGTATGGGAAACCCGTTGTAGTGGCAGTGGATACCAGCCAGGTCCCAGACACCGTTAAAAAGATAGCCTCGCAGTTCAATGCCGAAGTCTACGCGCCACCCGAAGACTTGAGTGTAGCCGAGAAGAATGAAATAGCGCAAAGAGTCCTCGGGCGCACCCCTAACTCTACACATGAAAGGGATGCACTTGCCGCCGCATACAAGGCATGGACGGCTGTTAGGGATAAGATGGAGAAGATCTCTAGCTAC
>JALURD010000082.1 GCA_027057815.1 Acidilobaceae archaeon
GCCAGGGCTCAGGCCCAGCTCACCCTTTACTGGTATAAAGAGAATAAGCTAATGCTGTTCCTTCAGATAGCCTGGCCTTATATGACTGTATTCATAGTCCTCGGCCTGGGGTCGGCCTACGGTAGCGTGGAGAGGTTCGCCTCGTCCCTGGGGGTCTCCAACCCGTTCCTATACGTCGTCTCCGCTAGCTTCGTGGCATTCGCTGCTGTGGGGGTCATAGATTCTACAAGCAACGCCGTCCTATGGCATAGGTGGCTTGGCACACTTCCCTACGTCGCCCTGGCCCCCAACAGCCTGACGCTCTACGTCACCGTCTCAGGCGTTGTAGCTAGCCTGATAGGCGCTGGCATAATTCTAGCCGCGCTAGCCCCGGCCGCGCTAGTAACGTCAGGGATCCCCGGCCTGGCGGGTCTGGGGTTGGTTGCGGCCTTCCTAGTCCTAGGCCTGGTTCCATTAATCGCCATAGCCGGTATATCCGCGTCCCTAACACTGGCAAGCAGAGAGGAGACCGGGGTCCTATCCTTCCTAAACCCGCTCCTGCTTCTGGTCTCGGGGGTCTTCTACCCCTTAGAAGTCCTGCCAAGGATACTCAGAGCGTTATCAGAGGCGACCCCAGTGACCTACGTTGTAGAGGCGTCGCGGATCATAGCTGGCCTTGGGAGCCCGGCTGGTAGGGCTGTCTATGCTGTAGCGCTAGCCCTAGCCTTCCTCGGGTTGGTCTACAACTCCGTCTTCACGCCGGTCGCTTCAGTGGGGGAGAGGCTTCTGAGGAGGCGTGGGGTGGAGTGAGGCCTTGAAGATACGCCGCCTGGGATCCCACCTAGCCGCCTATGCATGGGTCCACCTGCTGAGGATGCGTAGGTTCGCGCTCTCCCTGATAAACTGGGGGCTAGTCGACTTCCTATGGCTATCCATATACGTTTTCTCAGTGCTCGCCTTCGCCGAGCCCAAGGCATATCCGCTCGTCGTCCCTGCGGTCTTCTGGGCTATGATAGCCTTCTCCCTCATGAGCACCCCTGTTTGGACTGTGGGCAACTGGGTCAGGTTCTACATAGGCATGGGCCTCCTAGAGGAGCACGAACTAGCCGGTGCTAACCACTCAGCCTTCCTAGCCCTTAGAGCGCTACCAGCTATACCCATGGCCCTCATAGCTGGCGTGGGAGCCGCCACGCTCCTCTACGCGGCTACAGGCATTAATCCGCTGAGAGTCAGGGACCCCATACTCCTGGCTGTTAGCTTGGCTGCAATCCTAATCCAGGCCACGTTGTACTCGCTCCTCATAGCATTCGCCGGGATGGCCACAAGAACCCCCACACCCCTCCTCGACTTCATGAACTTCTTCCTCTTCGTCGCTGGCGGTATAGCCGTGCCCGTTTCAACCCTCCCAGGCCCTCTCAGGCTCGTAGCGGTTCTAACCCCCTACAGCCACCCGGCCGAGCTGATGAGGCACGCCGTAGCCGGCATGGAGCCTTACCTAGGCGTGGCTGGTGAAGCTCTGGCCTCACTAGCGTATACGTGCATACTGGGGGTTGTCGCGTGGGGAGCCTCGAGGTGGGCCCTTAGGAAGGTTAGGGTGTGGGGGGCGAAGGGTATAGGAATGACCTGAGGCTACCTTAGGGGGCCTATCCTGCCCTCCCGCCTCAGCCTGTAGACCCTCCAGGTCGGCGTCACGCTTCTGGGGTGGTTTGCCTTGACATCATCTACCCTGGCGACGCTCGTGTTGAAGGGGCTCCTCTGCAGCCTCTGAGGATCCCTCCTAGCCTCCTCGGCTATCTCCCTTAACGCGGCCGCGTAGGCCTCAATGTTCTCCAGCGTCTCGCTCTCAGTGAACTCTATCATGAGCGCCTCCGGGACTATTAGCGGGAAGTAGACTGTTGGGGCATAGAAGCCCCTGTCCAGGAGGGCCTTGGCTACATCCTTGGCTGTGACTCCAGTCTCCTCCTTGAGCGGGCCCGCGCTTAGCACTGCCTCATGCTTCCTCCACCTACCCTCGCCATAGGGGAGGCTGTAGGCCTTCTCCTCCCTCATCAGGTGGAGGAAGTAGTTCGTGTTGAGCACGGCCATTTCAGTGGCCTCCCGCAGACCCTGGGGCCCGGAGAGGAGTATGTAGACGTAGCCCCAGAGTATGACCCCCGTATTAGCTATAGTCCCCCTCAGCGCACCCGGCGCGGGGGGCTCGGGCCACTTAACCCTATACTTTCCTCCCTCCTTCACAACTACGGGGCCCGGTAGTAGGTCGCTCAGCCTCAAGCCTCCACCGACTTCCCTATCCTTAACGCACACTGGGCCTGCTCCCGGGCCTCCGCCCCCGTGAGGGGCCCCGAATGTTTTGTGAACGTTCACGTGGGCTATGTCAAAGCCCATGTCGCCGGGCCTAGCGTAACCCATTATGCCGTTTAAATTGGCCCCATCGTAGTATAGGAGTCCATCGACGGAGTGAATTAGGTCCGCTATTTCAAGTATTTTCTCCTCAAAGAGGCCCAGGGTGCTTGGATTGGTTATCATCAAGCCTGCAGTCGACTCCGAGACCGCCGACTTTAACGCATCCATGTCAACATTACCGTCAGGCGCGGTGGGCACTTCTATTACCTTGAAGCCCGCCATTGCCGCGCTAGCAGGGTTAGTGCCATGGGCACTGTCGGGTACGATGATCTCGTCCTTGCCCTCATTGCCCTTGACGTCGTGGTAGGCCCTGATTGCTAGAACCCCAGCCAGTTCACCCTGGGCTCCCGCGCTGGGGTGAAGGGTGCACACATCCATGCCCGTGATGTGCTTTAGCCACTCCTGCATCTCATATAATATCTCCAGGATCCCCTGAACTGTTTCCTCGTCCTGGTATGGGTGCAGCATTGTAAAGGATGAGTCGTTCAGGTATCTCAACGGCAGTTTTGGATTATACTTCATTGTGCAACTGCCTAGTGGCAAGGGGCCGGAGTCGACGCCGTAATTCATCTGCGACAGCCTAACATAATGCCTGACGACTTCTACCTCGCTGACCTCTGGAAGGCGAGGATGTTCCTTCCTCTTGACCTCTTCCGGGATCGAGAGACTCCCGACCTCCTCGACAACCCCGGGCTCGATTGGTGGGAGCGTGTAGCCCCTCCTCCCGCTTCCACCCATCTCCAGGATAAGGGGCTCTTCCCACCGCGCCTGCCTGTATCCCACGCCGCGCCCCCAATCTTGGATGTATTGGCATACGGTATTAGTTCATTAGCCTTTAAGCCTCTTCACAAGCTTTTGAAGCTCAATAGCCACAAACGGCGCTATCGACAAATTTATCCATAACCTGGTACTGGACAGGATCCCGGAGATTTCCTCCCATATTCGCCTCGACCTCCTCTTGTACTCCTTAAGCGCCTCCTCAACAAGCCCCAGCGGGACCTTGTACATCCTAGCGTACGTCATAAACACGGCTAGGTCCCATGCCGCTGCTTTAGGCGTATATCGCCGAGCCTGCTCTGCGTCGATAAGGCGGGCCTCGCCCTCACTAGTCACTATAATATTACCCGGATTGGGATCTCCTACAATAAAGCCTGCCTCATGAATTGACGCCAGGAGCGCCGCTGCAAGCCTCCAGTCTTCGGGATCCTTCGACTCGAGGACCGGTTCTCCCTCTAGGAATTCCCTAGCCATCAGCGCTGAATTATAGTCAACGCAGACGCCGTAAACCCTAGGAGTGCCAGCGATGCCACGGAGTACTCTGAAGTACTTGTACTCAGCGGCGAGCCTAGACTTAGGTGTGACTCTATACTTTATGAAGCCCGTGCTAACCGCCCTGGCGGCTATCCACTTAAACGCCATCCTGTAGTATTCCTTGACAGCCACGACGCCGTGGCTACCCCTGCATATGACTGTCGAGGCTATGGTTGTCGATGCCTTGCACTCAATGCCCTCTCCAACGTACCTCGAGGCTAGCTTAGCTGCCCCACGGCATCCGGTTATCAGGTGCCCCTCAGGGATCCTAACCAGCCTCCAAGGCTCACCAAGGATCCCGGAAAGGCCTCTCGGGGGACACGCTTCTACAACGGCGAGTGCTGTAGGAGCCGCTTTGGCGATGCGAGCCCCGGCTCCGCGAAAAGCTGCCATGATCACCTTAACAGCTTCCCGTACCCGCGGCGCTTTAGGCCTGAACCACCCTGCTGCCGCCGGCTCGGCTACTTCTCTCATGTACGTAGAGAATTCCTCATCGAGCCTAGCTAGGGCGTCCCTCCTCGCCAGGTACTCTTCGTACCTACATCCATGAAGCGTTGAGAGCACGTTCATCCTGGAAACAGCTACGTAGGAGGGCCTCACCTCTACCTCAGATATCATGGGACCCAAGCGTACAGCTAAATCATAGACTTGCTCTACTGTAACTCTCCTTCTATATGCTCGGGCGGCCTCCTCGACCCTAGACCTAAGCTTGTCATCGTCACATTCTAGCGCGTAATCCAGAAGGAGTAAGCCTGCAAGCCTTTCACCATAGACTCCAAACTCAGCGTCAAGCTCAAGCATGGCAGCTGGTATCTTCTTTACGCTAGCACCACTGGTAATTTCATACTCTCTCCCTGCTACAAGTAGCTTACAGGACACTACGGGCTAACCTCGCTTTCTCCTCAATTCCTCAAGAACCTTCTCAGCCGTTTCCACATCAACCTCGCCAGACCTAAGGCCTTCAAGCATCCTGGCCGCCTTCTCGTCCTCTCCCGCGTATTTAGCGAGTTCACTTACAACATTCTCGACACGTTCTAACACCTTCCTAACCATCTCCTCGCTCTTCCTTCTAGCCTCCTCCACAGCTTTTCTCAGCTCATCCTCAGCCGACAATAGACCCACTCCCTTGAATAGAATTCACTACAGTTGAGAATTAAAAATGGAGCAGAAGCTAGGCTAATGCTATCCAAGTCTACTGTGATTGCACAAAACACTTCGGTCCATAGCTTAACTGTTTAGTTATTCGCGTGAGCTTTCCATTAAGGCAGTACAGGGTTGCCTTGAAGGGCTTTCTCGACCCTCCTGTCCACATCGTCCCAGTTAACTACGTTCCACCACGCCTTGATGTATTCGGCCCTGTTATTCTTGTATTGGAGATAGTAAGCGTGTTCCCAGACGTCGATCACGAGTACTGGTGCGAGACCTGCAGTCATGAATACGTTATGCTTCTCAACTTGGAGTATTCTGAGCTCGCCCGTGAGAGGGTCTACGGCGAGAACTCCCCAGCCTACTCCCTCTACCTTGGCTGCCGCCTGGCTGAAGAGTTCCTTAAATTTCTCGAAGCTACCAAAATGTTTGTCTATAAGGTCTCCGATACGTCCACCTGGGGTTCCGCCTCCCTTGCTCTCGGGAGCCATGTTAGGCCAGAATATAGTGTGCATTATATGACCGGCATAGTTAAAACTGAAGTCTCTGAGTACTGCTTTCACGTCTATCTGAGCCTCTCCGGCTAGGTGCTTCTCTATCTTCTCGAGGGCCGCATTAGCTCCATCGACGTATGA
>JALURD010000083.1 GCA_027057815.1 Acidilobaceae archaeon
CCGACCAGGATGGTATCCTAGACGTGCTTAGAGGCCTGAACGGAGTCGAGAAAGTGGTCCTCGTGCACGGAGAATATGAAACCCAGCTAGCCCTGGCCAATAGGATAAAGGAGGAGCTTGGGGCCGATGTTGAGATACCCGAGAATGGCGCCAGCCTCAACCTTTAAGCCCCCCGGACCCCGCCCGGGGCCCGGGGGTCCTGTCAGCGTTCTCGCTTGTCGGCGTTCAAGTGTTACTTGCCGTCCTCCACGCTGGCTGTCTGGCCTGTGGCGGATGACGGCACCTGTATCGCTGGCAGCTCTGGGAACTGCTGCTTGAGCCTCTGCTCCGCGACGGCGCTGGCCTCTCTGAGTATCTTTGCCGCTTCCTCGCTGACGAACTCCGTGTTGAGGTTCACGGGGACTGTCGTGGTCATCTGCATCAGAGCCATGTTGAGGTTCTCCTCCACCTCGATCAGCTCTGTGAACACGTCGGGCATCATCCCCTTTAAGTAGTTTGTTACCTGCTTGAGTGCCACGACTGCTGGCGCGAGCTGGGCGTGGGTCTCGCCGACGACTAGAGCGGTCTCTAGGCGGAGCTTTACCCTCTCCAGGGCATACTTTATGGTGAGCAGTAGCTTCGCCATCTTCCTGAGCTCGGCGACCTCGTGAGCGTACATGCTAGCCCTTGTCTTGTCTCCCTGCATTAGAGCGGTAACAGTCTTCTCGAATAGCTGATGGTCATAGCTCTGGAGCTTCTGGAGGCTGAACTCCAGCTTGTTTATCTGGGCGCTGATCTTGTATATTGCCTGTATTATCTGCTGCTTTATCGGTGCGGGAGGGGATACTATCTGCTTAACCTTCTCCTTCACGGTCTCCCTCGGTGTGGGCCCGCTCCACTTCTTGGACCAGTCTACCAGCCCCATATCTGACACCGTCAAGTGATTGGGGGCTCGTAATGCTTTTAGAGGGAAAGCCCGGTGCTAAGAGGCTCTCCCCCCTTAACCCCTAACCGCAAGATATGCCATTCTCCGGGGTGCTACTCTCGTGCCTCTGAAGGTAGAGGACGTGGCAAAGCTAGCTGGGAAGACCGCTTATGACGAGTACGAGAGGAGCCTAGGCGTCCTAGTCAGCTTCTACAGCGATGTTGACGGCAACGTCGAGTCAGTCGAGGTTAAGATAGCAGACATGGGCATCGAGCACATCCCAGCCGACAGGGTGAAAATAACAGATGGAAAGCTGCTGATAACCCCTGAGTGGAAGTACAACGCTGTCAAGGTCATAGAGGCGCTTGACAGGGCCTACAGGAGGAGGAGGGCCCTCGAGACTCTGGCCCAGCAGGGAGACTTACCCGGCGACGTGGTCAAGTCAATGAAGATGAAGCTGGAGAGCGAGATTAAGGAGCTGAAGAGGAGGGCCGAGGACGTGAAGAGCGAGGTTAAGAAGAGGCTCTCCGAGATTGACGACGAGATGCTGCGCGTGGCCAGGGCAATAGCTAACCTCCAGATGCTGTACTTCAGCAACGAGGTCGACGACAAAGGCTACACCCAGGCTATAAACCACCTGAAAAAGCTCAGGGAGAGCCTGGCAGCAGAGAAAGCTGACGCAAAGAGGGTCCTCGAGAAGCTAGAGAAGACCATAGAGGCAGCCTCGGCAACCCCAGCGCCGGCGAAGAGCGTGTCACCCATAAAGCCGCCGGCCTCCACACCGTCGCAGCAGGCGCCTGCAGCCAACACTGTGCTAGTCAAGATAGAGGACTAACCCTACTCCACCCATCACGTTTAGTCCGTTTTTAGGTCATGACTGCGTGAGGTACGCTTGGGATTAAACCTCTCCTAGCAAAGACTCCCTGCCAGGTGCTGGGGTTGTGACCGTAGTCCTCCGTCTTGAAGAGGCCCTTAGGCTTAAGGAGCGGCTTGCTGAGAAGCTGGCCTCCAGGGTTGGAAGGGAGGGTCTCGAGAGGGCTAAACGGGACTCGCACTCTAAGAGATCGCCGATACCATGCGGGCTTACAGTACACACTGGTATAGGCTGCGGCTACGGGTGCGTCTACTGCTACATCTACGATATGGGCTTCCCTGGCAGGGCCAAGCCATACCCTCTCAGTGGCGAGGAGCTCGTGCTAGCCTTGACCCTTAACCCCTACTTCATCCCTGGGCGCTGGGGGACGCTCCTGGCTTTCGGGAGCGTGACTGAGCCCTTCGCGCCTGAGACTAGGTCAAGGGCTTTCGAGTACCTCAAGGCTACGAGGGACTGGCTCGGTAATCCCCAGCAGATTTCAACTAAGACCGCCTTAAACGGAGAAGACTTCAAGACCTTCATATCCTCGGTGGACCCTGAGATAGACGTGCTGGTCACAGTCACCACTCTTAAGCACTGGCGGAGACTAGAGCCGGGCGCCTCGCCGCCTGACGAGCGGTTCGAGTTCATGGAGAGACTCAAAAAGCATGGGTTACAAGCTACTCTGTTCCTACGGCCAATCCTGCCTGGCGTAACCGACGCTGAAGCCGAGCAGATCATTAGGAGGGCTGCTGAGGCGGGCGTGGAAAGGGTGGTCCTAGGGACGCTCAGGGTAACACATGGCATTCTAGCCAGGCTTAAGGCAAGTGGCATAGTGAACGTTGGGTTCATCGAGGAGAGGCTTCCAAGGCGCCCTAGAAATAAGAGGGACCAGGTACCGATTAGGGCGCGTGACCTCAAGGAGAGGGTAGAGCGGATAGCGAGAGACTACGGCCTTGAAGTACTGCCATCCAGCTGCTCCTCAAACATAGCCTCCCACGAGCAAGCCTGCGCTGCTTGCAAGATGGGCCCGTGCGGGGATCCCGCAAGGCTACCCAAGGTAGATAAGGAAGAAGTTAGAGTGCTCCTGGAGAAGGCCGGCCTCAAACCAGTTACCATTGAAGTCCGGGGATATAGGATCGAGGTGAAGGCCCGCGGCCCAAAGCACTCCAAGAAGCTTGCAGAGCAGTGGATAATAGCCGTTTACAGGAGAACCCCCATCATTAAGCTGGTCTAGCTACCAATCAACGTGAGAGTGTGCCATCACTAAGACGAAAATTTCCAAAAGGGATAATCGAAGGCTAAATTGGAGCAGTCGCTGGGATCCCTCCTTCCCCGTCTTCGCGTCCTATCTCCTAGGGATCCCCAGATTAACCCCTTGAGGAGCCCAGGGAATGTTGAATTGGTTCCTGCTCTATTACCATGAAAGCCGAGATAGCTTCTAACGCGAGTTCTTTGAAGGCATTATGGCCGCATAGAGGAAGCTGTATGGATCCATAGACTGGTTCGTCTTAGGATTTAAGATGACAGGGTTTACGGGTAAAGTCTACGGCTTTTAGTTAAGGCAGCGCTATCTGCCGCTCGACCTTACTCCTACTCCGAGGCTCTTGAATGCTGGTACCCTATCCTTTGGCACGTAGATAGGTGTTCTCCTTGTGCCGGAATATCTTACTAATATTCCCTCTTTTTCTAGTATGTTCAGTATCTTCTTGGCTACGCTTATTGTGACGCCGTATCTCTGGGCTACTTTGAATGGTGTGTAATACCTGCCTCTAGCCAGCTCCTTCCTAGCCCTCTCTAGCAAGCCCTCGGGTAGCAACACGTCTGTGACCGCGTACTTCTCCTCCGCCTTTGGCAAGACTCCCACTCCCTGGAGCAGACTCAGGGGTTGTGGGGGCTAAAAAAGAGGGTGCTAAGCCTCCCCTACTTCGTCTACTTCACGTTCGTCGGCTCCCAGCCACTGCGGGTTGGCTTCTCTTGCTACCTCTACGCTGGGAACCTCTAGGTACTCTATGTTCACCTCAGTTGCTGGGTCGAAGAGTAGGACCTTCTCCCACTCCACGCTTATGTAAACCTTACTGCCGGGCTTCGGCTTGACTACTGGTGGGACTATCACCTTTACGGTGTCAGCGCCCGCTATGAGTGTAACTATGTTCTCCCTACCCAGAGGCTCTACGGTGTAAACCTCAGCCTCCATAGAGACGTACTCGGGCACGGGGTTCTCGGATATCAGCGCGTGCTCGGGCCTGAAGGCGAGTATCACCTCCTCCGTCGATAGTGCCGAGAGCTTTGCAGAAATGATTGGATCCTTCACGCAGTACTCCAGGTCCCCGGGGAGTCGCAGGCATGGAACGTTGCCATGGCTGACGCGGACTCGGAGGAGGTTAGCTGGCGGGTTGCCTATGAAGCTGGCCACGAAGACGTTTCTGGGCTTGTTATAAATCGTGTCTGGGTCAGCTACTTGCTGCACTACACCTTTATGTATGACGACTATCTTATCCGCCATGGCCATTGCTTCGCTCTGGTCGTGAGTAACGTAAATCGCTGTTATACCCAGGTCCTTCTGAAGCCTCTTCAGCTCGCTCCTAATCTTGATCCTCAGCAAAGCGTCAAGGTTGCTTAGGGGCTCGTCTAGGAGGAGAACGCTGGGCTCCTTCACTAGAGCCCTGGCCAGAGCCACCCTCTGCTGCTGGCCGCCGCTCAGCTGGCTAGGGTACCTGTCCAGGAGCTGTGAGATACCTAGCATTTCAGCTATTTCCATCACCTTTCTCTCTATGACCTGCTTGCTCTCCTTCCTCAGCTTAAGCGGGAAGGCGATGTTGTCGAAGACCTTCATGTGCGGGTAGAGGGCGTAGTTTTGGAAGACTATGCTGACGTTCCTCTCGTTGGGGTGTAGGTTGGTGACGTCCCTCTCGTCGAAGTATATTCGACCCGAGGTGGGGCGGTAGATGCCTGCTATGAGGTATAGCAGTGTGGTCTTGCCGGAGCCGCTGGGCCCTAGGAGTGCGGTGAAACCTTTATCTGGGAAGACTAGGTCAACCTCCCTGACTGCGTAAACGTCCCCAAACCTCTTAGTCACACGGGAAAGCCTAACCTCCACCAACCAAGCTCACCCCTTCAATCCACCCCAGACAGCCTCGAGGAGCAGCCTCTGCGTGACCACGAAGAAGAGTAGTGTCGGGACCAGGTATATCGTCGCTGCCGCTGCCACTACGGGGAGGTAAGTGGTTTCCAGGCTTCCGCCGCTGAGCTGGTTGTGGATGAATGTTGCGAGCGTCATCTCGGGTAGGAAGACGTAAACGTAGATTAGGTCTTCCCAGCCAGCCAGGAACGCGAATATGGCTAGGGCCGCTATTCCCGGCTTCACTAGAGGTAGGACCACCTTCCTGAACGCTGTAAACCTGCTTGCACCGTCCACTATCGCTGCCCACTCTAGCTCCCAGGGGATCCTGTCGAAGAATCCCTTCATAAGCCATATGCTCATTGGTATCTCGAGCGAGGCCCTAGCCACTATCACGAAGAAGAAGCTGTATGCTAGGTCGAAGCTTGCCAGGAACGACTTGCTAACTAAGCCTGTCTCGGCTAGATCTCTTAGGGCATTGTATAGCGGTGACCTAGCGTAGATGTATATGAAGTAGACCGCTATTATGAGGGCTACTCCGGGGAAGGCGTGTAGGAGCATCAGGAGCCTCATCAGGTTTGCTCTACCGCGGAAGTTTATCCTCGATATTGCGTAGGCTGCTGGGATGCTTGATGCGAGGACTACAGCTGTAACGCCGGCGGCTACTATGAAGGTGTTAGCTATGAATGTGAGAATGTCTTTAGTGGAGTATACCTGGCCAGCTGCCGGGCTGAGCTTGCCTTGGAAGAACATTTTGTAGTTCTCTGTCGTCCACGTTATCTTGAAGTTTATGAATGGCGTGAAGACTATTGTATTAGCGAAGCTTGTAACAACTAGGAACGTGTAGGATAGTATGATGGGGGTTGAGGCTAGTAGCAGTGCTAAGATAAGTATGCCAGCCTTCCTACCCTTGACTAGTGGCTCTTCCCACTCACTCCTCGCCCTTCTACTTCGCCTTAGGAGTCTGAGTAGGGTCATCACACGTCACCCCTTGGTGGCTGAATCATCTCCTCGAACTTCATGACCCTTAAGACTATTAATCCCAGGATGGCTCCGATTATTACAAGTATTACGGCTGCTGCAGCTGCTAGGGCCTGGTAGTTGACTGCTTTGCTGAACGCCGTTAGGAATACGTATAGCGACCATGTTGTCCCATAGTTCTTGTCGACTACACCCCACTCCACAAGCACGAAGAGGTGAGGGTATGTCGTAAGCAGGCTTAGTAGCTGCCATACAGTTACGAAGACTAAGTGCCACCTCGCCATTGGGACTAGGATATGCCTTATGATCTGCCACGTTGTAGCTCCGTCAACTTTTGCCGCAACTATTAATTCCCGGGGCACGCTCTTGAAGGCACTATAGAATACGACCATCCCAAAGCTTACGCCCACGAGGCCGTTAACGAATATTATTATAAGCCATGAGGCCCAGGGCTGAACTGATGGATCACTACCCCACGATATAGGCTGGTCTATGACTCCAAGCCTCAACAGGACACTATTGAGTGTGCCCAGTTCGCTGCCGTAGAAGAAGTAGTACCACAATAGGCCGAAGACCGCGATTGGAGTCATTCTGGGTAGAATCCATAGGAGTCTGAAGGATAGGCTGACCCTTTCATCTATTAAATAGGCAAATATAGCCAGCGCGAGGCCGCCGAGCACGTTCACTAAGAGGGTTAGAGAGGTGAAGACTAGGGTAGTCTTTACTACTTTCTCGACGTCGGGGTCGTGTTGTATGAAGTAAATTAAATCCTTGTAGTTTTGGAGGCCCACAAACTCTTTAACTCTGTCTATCTTCCAGTTGTAGAGATTAGTGAAGCTTATCCATATAGTTAGAAGCGTGGGTATTATGAAGAAGAATATTATGAGTGCAAGGGCGGGTGCTAAGAAAAAAGCTAGAGCGAGTTTCTTGGAGTTCCTCTTAGCCATGACACGCTGCCCCTTCCTTAGGGGCTAGCTCTTGGATCTTAGCATGTAGAGTGCAGCAGCTATCACTATTATTATGACTACTATTGCTATGACTACTCCAGCGCTTATGCCGCCCGCCTCGGTTGTAGTGGTCTCAGTCGGCGTGGTTGTCGTGGCCGGAGTAGTTGTTGTTGGCGTCGTAGTTGTCTGGGTCTGTGTGGGTGACGGTGTAGTAGTAGCTGCCGCCGGGAACTGCCAGCCAGAGGGTATCTGACCTACTATCTCGACTTCATTCTTCAGCGCCGGATCCGCCTTTATCTTGCTCTCTATGTAGTTTATCGCCTCCTCCGGCGTCATCTCGCCCCTCACAACGTTGTTGACGGCGTCGAAGTAGATCGATGCAAGCTTATCGTAGGCGGGGTGGCTTGGCGCTAGCTTAGTGTAGTCTAACATGTAGCCGACGCTAGCGAGGAACTGTATGTTAATCGGGTCGGCGGTCTTGGCGACTATGTCCTTTATAGCGTTGATTACATCATCGTGGAAGTTGAGCTGTAGGTTCCTGAGCTTCTCCACCCACGTAGCGTCGTTGAGTAGCTGGGTTGCCGCCTTCCTAACAGGTACGTGGGCGCTAATAGCGCTGTGGACAGCGTTGATCTCCGGGTCACTGGCAGCCACAACTATTAGGAAGGCGAGCTTCTGGTAGGCCTCCCTGAAGTTGGGGTCGTCATAGTTGGGGTTGCTCTTACCAGCGTTAGCGGCTATCATCCACATGAATGGCTGGCTCAGGGTCACGGGCTGCTTACCGGGCTCGCCGGCCGGGAAGAGCGTGTAGTAGAACTTCTCCTTGACCTCCTGTGGTGTTAGCGGCCTGAACTCGCCGGTCTGCGGATCCTTATAGTAGTTCTTTGTTTGCCATTCAGTCCAGTACCAGGTTCCTCCTATGTCGAAGAGAGTGTTGCCCACTCCGCCGTCGGCCTTCCTGTCACCTACAATTGTCGGGTGTATTTGAGTTGCCCAATCCCACTGGAAGATGTCCCTTGGCAGTAGGCCTGCATCGGCGAAGGCTGCCTCGACTTTTAGCCACTTATAGACCGCTTCCTTGTCGAAGACCAGCTTACCGGTGTCAGGGTTGTATAGCTTGCCGCCGAAGGCGAATATGAACTGTATCAGGTCGGGGTGAGCGCTACCCTTCCTGTGAATGAGACCCCAGTCGGCGCATCCCTTATCTACGGCCTCCTTGGCCTTAGCATAGACGTCGTACCATGTGAACTCGCCGTTCTTCACCTTCTCGTCTAGGCCTTCAAGACTCCACCCCATGCACTGTGCCACATCTTTCCTTATGTAGAGGGGCCTGGCCTCTGTGTCCTGGGGTATAGCATAGTACTTGCCCTGGTACTTAGCGGCTTCCATTAGCGGAGTGTAGAAGTCGCTGAAAACGCTGTCCCAGTAGGCCTGGACCCACTCAGTTATGTCGAGGAGTCTGCCGTCAGCTGCTAGGGGAGCTATGAATATGTAGCTGTTAACTAGGAAGTCACCGTTCCTGCCTAGCTCGTACTGGTTAACGAAGTTCTCGTACTGCTGGTGGAAGTTGTCAACCCAGTCCCTCTCTATCACTATTCTCACATTAATCCCATTCTGGGCCCAAATGTCGTTGATGTCCTCGGCCGCCTCAACAATGCCCCACATCCTCAAGACGCTATTAGGGTCTCCTGCAGCCTGGACCTTGTAATGGACCTCTGTGACACCGTTCTGCTCGAGCCAACGGCCGATAGCTATTACGTCCTGCTCGAAGTTACCGGTTAACTCCGGCACCCCTTGAGCCTTCACCGGGATTATGGTCGCTGCAAGGGGGGCTAGCAGGAGTGTGGCCACAATAATTACAGCTAACGTGTTGGCCCTCATATTCGACCCCCCAAGTCTGCCGAGGCTCGAAATAGGTGGAGGGTTCAAAATAAAGTTTAACCCTCTCACCTCATTAACGGCCTGTTAAGCATTGCTTGACGTGCCTTGAACCCATTATACCGTCTGTGCTTCAGCTTAGCCTTTAGATTCTCGTCTATCAAGGGAAGAGTATTCGGGAGTGGCACGGGTGGGACGGGGCTTTGACACGGCTAAAGCCGGGCAAGATAAGTGTTGATCTGCTCGAGAAGTACGTGTTCCCCAGGATAGGCGTTGGCCACCCCGCTGTGCGTATTGGTCCCTCGTATGGGGAAGACTCTGCAGTCATAAACATGGGGGGCCTAGTAATTGTGACTCACGTTGACCCAATAACTGCCGCTGGCAAGCTTGCAGGATGGTTATCAGTCCACATCGCATCTAACGATGTAGCCGTTACTGGCGCTGAACCGAGGTGGATACTCGCCACAATATTACTTCCAGAGAATGCTACTCCCGATATGGTCGATGAGATCACCAGGCAATTAGATCAGGCCGCACGGGAGATAGGCGTCATGATCGTTGGTGGTCACACCGAGGTCACTCCAGGGCTAGATAGGCCTATCCTCGTAACCACAGCGATAGGTGTCACGAGGAGCCACGGCTATGTACCCACTAGCGGCGCTAAGCCGGGAGACGTAGTTATCATGACTAAATCGGCCGCAGTAGAGGGTACAGCAGTCCTCTCTACAGACTTTGAGGATGAACTGGTAGAGAGGGGTGTACCGAGACCTATCATAGAGGCTGGCAAGGAGTACCTTAGGATGGTAAGCGTTGTGAGGGAGGCCCTCCAGCTCTCAGGTTACGGCCTCGCTAATTCAATGCACGACCCAACAGAAGGTGGGATTCTCGGCGGCCTCTCGGAGGTAGCGCATTCCTCGAGGGTCAGGATTGTGGTTCGAGAGGACGCTATACCCATCTCGCGTGAGACCAGGATGATTACTAGAGCTCTTGGAGTGGACCCTCTACGCTTGCTGGGTAGCGGTTCTCTACTTGCAACCGTGCCTAAAGACAAGGAGTCCGAGGCCATTGAGGTACTTAGGGAGGCGGGGGTCGAAGCCAAAGTTATCGGTCGGGTGCTTGAGGCCGCTTCTGGAGAGGTTGGTGCAGAACTCATCAGGAGGGATGGAGGCGTTGAACGCCTATCCAAACTCGTACCGGACGAGATTTACAAGCTATTCTAGCAGGCAGCCTATCCCCTTGAGGCTTTTCGCCCGTGCTGGTCCCTCGGTTGTTGAAGTCAGATTAGCTCCAGGCGTTACAGAGTCCGAGCTATCCTTCGTCCTCGAAGTCCTGGATGAAGTCTATGCAAGAATAGGGGCTCCCCCAAAGATTCCAGAGGTTTGGCTCTACCCGTCCCAGGCTTTGCTTGAAGCGCACGTAGCAGAGGTATCGCTACGGGCCGGGTCATTTTACGCCATAGCATACGAGGCTGTTGTCTATGAAGCACTCGAAGACAGGCCTCGCATCCATATATGCAGTAAATGCCTACGAGCCACACCAGCGGCTAGAGGATTACTTACTCATGAAGCCGTTCACTCTATACTGCATCCGGGAGTAGAATTCTACCTTGTAAACCTTAAACCCGGCGTAGAGGTTTGGAAAGCCCAAGTCGCCGCTGCCGCCATTAAGGACTTAGAAGTTAATTTAACACTAGCGCGTCGAGGCCTTCGATGGGCCCTCGAGGAGTTGAAGGACTACTGGGGCCAGAGGCTTCCACGGCACTGCCGCAGGCCAGGAGACTTCATGGACTCTTTGAAGGCGGCAACTGTCTGGATATCATTAGGCGAGGACCCGCCTGTATGCCCGGAAGCTACCCAAGGCGTTAGCGTGCTATTGTCTTTATTACATATAAAAGAGAGACCATGGAGCCTAGTGTCAAGAGTTGCTGAACTCATCTAAAATCACTCTTAGCCTCCGATTAAATCGGATTAGACAAAGCCTTCAACCGTGGGGAGTTGAGGTGGCTGGAATACTCTCAAAGTGGAGAATTAGACTCGGCTTCTACGAAAGATGGATAATACTGTCACCAATAATAGGTGTGGTGAGCGGGTTCTTCGCGATCATATTCTATAAATTGCTAGGCATAGTTGGAGGCGTGATTGCTGGACTCCTTACGGGCTCTTACGAAGGTCCAGTTTATGATATTTCCGTCCTCTTTTTAAAGGAGAAGCCGCCATGGCTCACCCCCTTCATCCTAGCAATAGGCGCAGGGATAGGCGGAGTGCTCGTCTACACTATAGCACCTGAGGCTGAGGGTCACGGAACGAACGCCGCCATAGAGGCGTATCATAAGAGGGCTGGCATTGTTAGACCCGTCGTTCCACCAGTAAAGGCGCTGGCATCGGCCTTAACCATCGGGAGCGGTGGAAGCGGTGGAGTCGAGGGGCCCAGCGTCCAGATGGGCTCTGGTATGGGTTCATGGCTCGCGGGGATCCTGGGGCTGGGTATGCAGGACAGGAGAATAGCCCTCGTAGCCGGGATGGCTGGCGCTCTTTCCGCGCTATTCAGGACCCCATTAGGCGCTCCCTTCTTCGCGGTCGAAGTACTCTACAAAAGAGACCTGGAGGCTCAAGCATTCATACCAGCATTCATTTCAAGCGTCACAGCATACGCCGTAACCGCACCTCTAGCTGGCTACGAAGGGCCCATGCCCAGGCTTGCCCTAGACACCAAGCTCTTGTACACGCCCGAATCGCTCATAGCCTACGTTCTACTTGGACTCTTCCTCGCCCCATTCGCCTTCCTCTACGTGGCCCTCTTCAGGGGATCAGAGAAAGCCTTCAAGAAGCTCGAGGAGAGAGGGGTTCCCAGGATTATCAAGCCCATAATAGGAGCGTTCTTGGCAGGCCTAGTAGGACTACTTATACCTCACGTGCTGGGCTCGGGAAGAGAGGCGACGGCGCGAGCCATAACTGAGATAGGGGCGAGTGACGGCGACTTCAAGATTTGGGGTCTACCCCTCTGGCTTTCGCTCATAATAATTGCTCTAGCCAAGATAGTCGCTACGAGCTTCTCCATAGGCAGTGGGGGGAGCGGCGGCGTATTCGCGCCTGGCATAATGATTGGCGCGCTGCTTGGAGGGAGCTTTGGACTTCTAGTTTCAGGCGTTCTAAGCGACTTGCCTCCCGAAACGTTTTCATATATGGGTATGGCGGTTCTATTCGGAGCTGCCGCAAAGGTCCCCCTAGCTGCGAGCGTCATGGCTGCAGAAATGGGTGGAAACTACCACTTAATAGCGCCGACCCTGCTCGCTGCCGTGATTGCTAGAAGAGCATCCGGCGAGTTGAGCATTTACAGTAGCCAGCTTCCAAGGCGACTCGAGCCGGGGATAGTAGAGGCCTCGATACTGCTAGCTGCCATCCGCTCCAGGGGTGCGAGTATATCGATACTGGTAGGTCAACTAGTGGACACGAGGTACCCGGTTGTAAATCCCTCAACTCCTCTGGCCCACGCGGTGGATTCCATGATGATTGAGCGGAGGAGGTTAGTAGTAGTCGTGGACAACGATGGAAGACCTCTTGGAGTTATTGACGCTGAAGACCTTGAGGACCTTATCGAAAAAGTCGGTAAGAAACCTGATGCGCCAGTGGGCTCTGTACCACTCAGGAGACCGCCAATACTTCGAGCGGATAGAAACGTAGAAGACGCATTAGACGCCATGGTGAGGAGTGGCTATGACTACATACTGGTCACAGACAACAGTGGAAGGTACAGGGGAGTCGTTACCATCGAGGAGATAGACGCCGCCCTCGCCCATATCTACTTAGAGGAGGTTTGAAGCTCATCAAGACCCTTAATCCTCATCCCCCTGGGGGGTACCCTAAATCTTAATGTAGAGTCTAGGCTGTAAAAGTCTCTTCATTTTAAAAGGGGGGCCTCCGTTGTTTAGCCCAACCGGATGGTGAGTAGGCCTTGTCGAGGGCCGGCATTTACCTTGAGATAGCATACAATAAATTGAGGAGCGCAGGTATAGCGCTGGCCGTTGCTTCAATACTGCTAATATTAGGGACTGTGGTGTTAGCTGTAGGCGCGGCATCTTACAAGGTATATGTTAACCCTCAGACAGGAGAGGTCGTTCCAAACGCTACGAGGGCTGATGTAGAGGCTGGCATTGTAGTAGAGGAGACCAGGATGAATACTACAATGGCTAAGATGCTCCTGACATCAAGTCTAAGCGACGCTGGCTCACTGCTCGTATCGCTTGGAGGCGAAGGTAAGATACTCTATAAGGGATATGCTAACGCGCTCCTATTCTTCGCGGCGCTCGCCGCGCTTGCAGCATCAATAAATCTTAGGGGAGCAGCCATAGTCTTCCGCGACTACGCTCGGATCTTTAGGGCCGGAGTCTTTGGAGGTTCGCTCAAGGTGATAGGCTCGATTATACTCCTCTACAGTCTGTGGCAGATAAGCGGCGCTATCTCGGAGGGTAGCGACGCACTCCTCCTCGGCGCTTTAGGCTTCTATTATGTTGGAGGCTTACTAATGCTGGCTGGGGCTATACTGATCGGTGTCCCCACAATACTAGCGGCTCAGGAGATACAGTCTAGCCAGCTCGTTAGGCCAGCCGCATCGCTCCACATGCTCGGCGCGCTCATAACGTTCCTAACGACAAACACTATCCAATTAATTGTAGGACCGCTATTTTGCTTGGCCGCTGGAGTGCTATTAGCGATATCCTCGACTAAGACCTTAAAGGCCATAAGATAGTTTCCCCTCCAACTAAGCTAAAATTCGGTAATGAGGGCCCCGGCGAGCCCGCTGGTGCAGAAACGGGATTAGGAGGAGCGCTCCTAGAGAGTAGGCGATGACTGGTTCCAGCCGAGCCCTAGGCTGGGCCCGCCGGGGCCCTCAGCCCAGCCCCTAATTAAAAGCCATTTAACTGTGACCGCCCTGACACGATGATTACGACTCGTCTCTAAGGGAGCGCTAGGCCTTCCTGAGGATGACTACATCCGCCGTGTCGGCTATTGCTATCGCGTATCTGGGTGGGTGTGTACCTTTTTGCCATGCAATAAGTGCTATGACTCCCCGCGTTTCCGCCCTTAATGTTCTAGTCTCGCCTTTGCCTGTGAGCACGTAAGCTACTACATCCCTCTCCTCGACTTTGTCCCCTTCCTTCGCGACAAAGTTCACTTGCACACCATGAGCCTCAAGTAGTAGGAGCCTGGTACCCTTAGAGATGTAGAGTGCCTCGAAGCCCCGCCATGGTAGGACTACTGCAAAGCTCCTCTTAGCATTTCCTTCCAAAGGATCGAGGACTAGGTCCCAGGCATCCTCGTATATAGCCTTGCCCAAGACTATGCTTGCGCCTCTAGGACTCGATGTTAACTTGTAGGTTAGGGAATCCAGATCAACCAGCATGTACTCCCTAGCCTCGACTCCCTCTACGTAGAGGCGTGGGAATGTCTGGTAATCCTCGGGTCCATACCTGGCAAGCTGTTGAACCGACAAGCCTCTCCATCACCCTCCGGCCGCTAGGCCTGCAGTGCACGGCGGTATTCTACTTATCCCTCCTGATCGTGAACCATGCAAGCTCCTCGAGTGCCTTACGCGCCTCCTCATCCCTAACCGGGAGGAAGTCTAAAGCTTCAAGCGCCTCCTTAACCATGGACTCCGCGAGTCTCTCAGCGTACTCTAATGCACCACTCTTTCTGATTAACTCAGCCGCATCCCTGTACTCTGATTCACTCGCCTTCCTGCCAAGCACGCGCCTCACCTTCTCTGCCTCATCGCCTGGCAGGCTACTCAAGGCGTATATCACGAGGAGAGTCTTCTTGCCCTGCCGTAAGTCGTTGTAGATGGGCTTACCTGTTTTCGACGGATCCCCGAAGAGGCCTAGTATGTCATCCCTTATCTGGAACGCGACGCCTATCCTAGCACCGTAGAGTCCCGCCTTATCCTCTTCAGCTTCAGTGGCCCCCGCACTTATCGCGCCCATGCGAGCGCTCGCCTCGATTAGAGCCCCTGTCTTGAGGTACACCATATCCAAGTACTCTTGAGGCGTTACGTCCCACCTATTCTCGAACTCCATGTCAAGGGCTTGCCCCTCGCAAACCTTCTTGGCCGCCTGTGAGAAGGCCCTAGCAGCCCTGACGATGAGGTCCGGGCTTATTGAGGCCGAGACTAACGACCTGAAGGACTCAGCGTATAGAAGGTCGCCAGCCAGTATGGCGGTCTCAACACCATACTTCACATGAACAGTTGGCACTCCCCGCCTGAACTCGTCTTTATCAATTATATCATCGTGCACAAGAGTGAAGTTGTGGAAGAGCTCAACAGCCGCGGCCAAGGGGAGTGCCCTTTCTCCAGCCTCTCTACCCCCCAATAGCCTAGCCATCAAAACGACTATGGCTGGCCTAAGCCTCTTGCCTCCAGCTCTGACTAGGTGGAGTGCCGCCTCGTAGAGATACGGTGGCTTCCCC
>JALURD010000084.1 GCA_027057815.1 Acidilobaceae archaeon
CTGAAGGCTGATTCACTGAGAACCCCAAACCTATGAGCTATGGTGGCGAGCGTCTTCTTCAAGTCCCTAATGGCATTCTCAACGCCTAGCAGCCTCTTCTCCACTTCTAGGAACCTTTCTTCTAGTTTTTGGTATCGTTTTTCGAGCTCCGCGAACCTCTCCTCGAGCCTCTGCTGGCGCTCCTCGAGGCGCTGCTGCCTCTCCTCAAGCCTCGTAATTCTCTCCAAAATCTCCCTGAAGCCCAGTAAGCCCATGAGAGCATAGCGGAATTCAGCGTCTTTCTCTATCGCCTTTAAGATGCGCTCTTTCTCCTCCCTGGAAAGCGACACTAGGGGTAACCCCCTCATGCTTGCCGTTGCGCTCTGCAGCTTTAAGGCGGGCGGGTTCTACCACTTAAATACCTCTTGATCTCTTGCGGGCTAGCCGGCCTGCCAAGCCTTCTAGGCTTTAACCTGTTCAAGGAGCTTCTTGACTTCTTCGATGCTTTCGGGGTTCTCTATGACGCTGAGCTCCCTTGGCGGGATCCCGCGGGCTAGGTCTCTTATCACCCTCCTGGTTATCTTCCCGCTCCTGGTCCTGGGCAGGTCGCTCACGATGAACACCCACTCCGGCCTGAAGGCTTTGCCCAGCCTCTCCTCCACTAGGGCCTTCAGCTCCTCCTCGAGGCCCGGCTTCTCCATACCCGGCTTAGGTATTGCGAAGCAAGCTATAGCCTCTCCCTTGACTGGGTGGGGTACGCCGACGCATGCGGCCTCAGCAATGGCTGGGTGGCTGGTTAGGATTCCCTCGAGCTCGAGGCTGCCGATCCTCTTACCCGCGACCTTTATGACGTCGTCGGCCCTGCCGAGTATGTACCAGAACCCATCTTCATCGATTAGCACGTAGTCGCCGTGATACCACACGCCGGGGAATCTGCTCCAATAGGTTTTGATGTACCTCTCGGGATCCCTCCATAGGCCGCGGGTCATGCTAGGGGCTGGCTTCTTGGCGACGAGGTAGCCTGGGGATCCCCTAACAGGTTTGCCTTCATCGTCGAATGCGTCTATATCCATACCTGGCGCTGGGCCCCATAGCGTGGAGGGCTTTAGGGGAACTACCGGGCTTGGTAGTAGGAAGCAGCCGAATATCTCTGTCCCACCGCTCAGATTGATCAACGGCCTCGACCAGCCGCCAAGCCTCTCCATGACCCAAGTCCAGGTGTCCGGGTCTATGGGCTCCCCTGTGTTACCGAAAGCCCTCAGGCTCGATAAGTCATAGTCATCGATGTAGGCGTCTGCCTCCCTCTTGAGGAGCCTCGCCGCTGTGGCGGCGAAGCCGAAGTGTGTGACCCTGTACTTCTGTATGAGCTCCCAGGCCCTCCCCGGGCTGGGGTAGGTTGGAAGGCCCTCAACTACGAGGTGGCTCGCGGCTAGGAACTGGGCTCCCATCACTTGCCACGGACCCATCATCCACCCGATATCAGTTATCCACCAGAGCCTGTCCCCCGGCTCCTCCCAGCCTGGCTTTATGTCTAGGTTTATGTAGTGCTCCTTAGCTGGCTGTAGCAGGGCTCCGGCGTGGCTTATCACCGCGCCTTTAGGCT
>JALURD010000085.1:0-4304 GCA_027057815.1 Acidilobaceae archaeon
AGTATATATTTAATATTTATAGTTATCGATTGTTTTATTAATATTCATGAATTGGGGATGGTAGCCGTGGGTCTCGGCGGTCTGGCTGTGGTAGTTGGGGCTGCTGTGCTAGCTCTCTCGGGGCCCGTCGTGGCCCAGAGGAGGGGGTGGAACACTACCACGGTCTTCTGGACCCTGGGTAGTTTGGTTTTCCTGGTCCTTGCGCTCCTACTCGCATATATGGGGCTTGATGCTCTATCACTCAAAGCGGCCCCGCTGGTCGGGAGCCTGTACCCTGTATTCCTGGCTGCCTCGGTCCTCTCAGCGGGGACACGGTACTGGAGGCACTACTTTGCCTTCGCTGTGGCCATGCTTTTACTCATAGCGGCTGGCAGTGTTTTGGGCTTGGGTCCTCTAAGGGGAGCAGCCCATGGGTTGCTCCATGGAGTCTCCGGGGTGATTCTGGCCTTCGGCCCGGTGTACTACGGCGTAAGGGGTTTAGCTGTGAATGGGTGGGTGTACCTCGTAGGCCTTGGCGGCTTGACAATCTCGGCGGGGGGACTGGGCCTCGCACTGGCTTCGGTTGGGGTTGAAGTTGTGGCTGGCATTGTGTTGAAGCTATTGTACCCTGTGCTCGCCCTCTCGGCCCTCTTGATGGCATTGGGGTTCGTTGCGAGCGATGGCTTGGCGGTGAAGGCGCGGTGAGGGCTGAAAGGCTAGCCCTGCTACACGGCTTTGCGGCCTTCACGCTTGCAGGCCTGGTGCTAGCTTGGGGCGTGTTGCTGTCTCCGCCTATGGAGCCCCTTAGGAGCGCCCTCGGCATAGAGCTGGAGGGCACCAGACTCGTAGATGGCAGGTTCGAAGTGATAAACCTCGATTACGAGGCAGCCAAGTGGTTCCTCGCGCGAGCCTCCCACTACTACCACGTGCTATTCGCTATACTGTTGTATGGGACTTTGGCGGTGCTGGTGTGGCGGTATAAGCCTCCAAGGTCTGGTGAGGTGCTCTGGCTTGCAGGCCTTGGGGCAGGCCTTACTACCATAGGCGGACTGGGCTACGCGTATGCCGCGAGGGATCCCCCGCTTCACGGCCTCTTCATAGCAGGGCTTGCAGTGCTCTTCGCCGCGGGGGCCATGGCTCTGTGGAGCTTCAAGCCAAGGGATCCCCTAGGCTACGCGGTGTCAGTCTGCGGCGTGCTCCTCCTCATAGGCGGGGCCATAGGCGGCTATGTTGCATCCAACTACATGGACAAGGAGGCCTACGAGGCCTTCAAGTCAACATTCATAGAGGCGCGCCTCGACCCCGGTGTGGGTGAGGAGAACGAGCTCTGGAGGGCATGGACGGGCCACGCCCACGCTATGATAGCGGTGGCGCTTTCCCTGGTCTTCGCAGCCGCCCTCTCCCTACTTGAGTTAAGGACGGGCCTATTTACGAAACTACTCCTATGGAGCCTTATACCCACAACTACGATCATGGCAGTGGCCAGCTACTCCGTCTGGTTTGTCGGCGGTGTAGCACACAAAGCCATAACACCTGCGGCGGTCCTACTCACTATGGCAACGCTGCTCTTATCATTCATGGCTAAAGCCGGTAGCCCCCTCGAGCCCCGCGGGATCCTGGCGTGGGCCCTCAGGGTAGGCAATATTGGTGTTTGGGCCTTCGTCTCTATCCCCGGAGCCCTTGTTGCAATAAGCCTCAAGAAGCCGACAGCCTTCTTCAATCCGCCCCTAAGGGATCCTGCGTGGGACTGGGTCGAAGTGGCCTTCAGCATTGGCCACTGGCACATTCTACTAACGGCGTGGGGTGTAACTTTGGCTATCCTAGCAGCCACAATGGCGGGCACAAGAAGAGCGGCAATCTCAGCCATGGCGGTACTTGCCGGGTTCACGCTGGCTGGCGTAGGTTTCGTAGCGTACATATTCACCGCAGACCCAGGACCCTATAACCTAAACCCCTACACCGACCCAACGATAAAATTCATAGTGGAGCCGGGCCTGGCAATCCTCACATTAGGCCTAATAGGAGTCTACATAGAGATCGCTAGGAAGGCACTCCAAACCCTTAGAACGGAGGGAGAGCAACCCGGGGCAATGCTTGGCTCCGTTAGCTCCGAGACGGCATAACTAATCGCAGCCACATTAATGCATCACAAGCTCCCCCTGGATCCTCTCTGGGGCGGTAAGCGCTAGGTTTAGGTAGGGAATAAAGAAATAAGGAAAATCAAGGAAGAAAGACATAGCACTCCTCGGGATTGCGTGTAATGTAGGCCTCGCTGATTCCTCAAGGCACCTGGAGCGCAGCGTGCTGTGTCGTTTTTACCCTGAATGGTCGCTTTTGTAGCTTTGATTTTAGCGCTAATATGGTAAATTGTAGTGTTTAGCTACGATATCTGCTAGGCCTAGCTTCTCCAGCGTGTATATGGGGACCTGGAGTGTGACCTGTACTATGCCTGGAAGCCTGCCTATCTCGACGGCTCCAGTTATTGTCACCCGGTTCTTGACTTCCTCGACACTCATCCCGAAAAGCTTCGCAGCCCTCCTGAAGCCTACCTCGGCTGCATCATTTATAGTAGGCCCGGAGCCTACCACCTGCACCGGGGCCGAAGCCTCTAGCTCGACGCCCAGCTTCCTAGCTAGAGATTGAAGGTCGAGCCATTCGTCCTTCCTCCACGGCTTGGCTAGAGGCGGCAAGTCCTCCTCCGGCGGCAATAGGAGTGGTCCTTCGAGCTTGAGGCCCTTGAGCACTTCGACTCTTACGGTGGCCTCCGCCACTATATCCGTAGTGTGGCCGGCTACTTCGCCGTCGCCCTGCATTGCGTGGGCGTCTCCCGCGTAGACCCCGGCGCCTTTCACCTTCACGGGAGCGATGAGGATAGCACCCGGCCTGACCGAGTCCACATCCAGGTGCCCGTCGGTGAGGTCTCTCTCGTACTGCTCCCTGGTTATTGCGTAGGGGTGAGGGGCATCGATTAGGAATGAGCCGAAGTCGCCGGCATTATGCGAATCCGGTATGTCCACGGCCGGGACTGTGCCAAGCTGCCCCAGGAAGGGTCTAACCCTTGAAGCCACGCCCACTAGGTCGGCCTTTGCCAGTATGAGTACGGGGACCTGCCTAGACTTACCCGGAAGCCTAGCGTACTCCCTTGCCCTCCTTGCTATGCTCACAGCAAGGTCTCTGTTGACAGTTACTCCGTACCTTCCGGCTTCATCGAATACCATGGTGTACCCATGCACCATCCTGAAGGGAGAGGCTGGTGCGCCGCACTTGGCGCACCTAACGGCCTCATCGCCTATACCCTCAACCCTATAATCAGGCCAGGGCTCCCTGCAAACCGGGCACCTCTTAGCTACGTACGGGTCGCCCCTATACGCTCCCTCGACCCAGCGATCCACGCCGGATGATGAAGCCTCAGAGACTACCTTAACCTCCTCCACTCTTATCACTACAGAGTCCCCGACGTCAGCGTTCTCAACTTGCACGGGAGTGTTGACCTCGTGGCCTCCCCTAAGATTAGGCGTTATCATGGGCCCCCAACAGCCCGGCGTCGTAAGGAACCTAATTCTGCCCCCATCAGCCAAAACACCGATCATCCTTGTATGAGGGCCTATGATGCCGTTAGTATACGAGTCATTATAGATCTCATCCTCGACAACCAAGGTCACTCCCACCATTAGGAGTACAGACAACTATTCAAGAAAAGAGATAGATTGGCGAGCGATATAAACTCATTCACACGCTTTATACAATACAGTAGCGGCGAATACCCGCATAGAACGCAATTAATTAATTTTAATCCTAAAATATTTATATATTGTTGGATACCAGATTTGAGTCTTCACGGTGAGCACCCTAAGTATTTGACACCATTGAGGAGGCTCTCAAGAGATAAGTATATACAGGGTGTAGTTCTAGATAACGCGCGCGCGTGACACAGCAACCTCAATGTAGCCGCCTTTCTTCCTCGACGTCACGGTTCCTATAGCCGAAGTCTTAACGAGGTATTTAATGTTCTCGGCGCACTCCTCACTATCAGTTAGGAATATAACGCTACCTCCCGGAGGCAGCCTAGAAAGCACCCTAACGGCCCTAAGCAAGGGCTCGGGACACTCCTGCCCACGAAGATCAATCACCGAAGGCATGCCCACATCGCACCATTGAGGTCTGGAGGCTCTGACTGGGGAATTTCAAGCCTGTATGATCCCTTAGAAAAAGTCAAAAACAAATAGAACAATCCACATCTACGGCTGAATGTTATAAACCTTTCCCCATTTTTAGCCGATGAAACCTATGGCTCTTTATACAGAAAGTAGGAAATATATCAAATA
>JALURD010000085.1:4314-5443 GCA_027057815.1 Acidilobaceae archaeon
ATACAAAGAAAGGGAAGTAAAAATATTAAAACAGCAAAGATAATGATAATTATGTCTTACACGTTGGCCGATGATCTATTAGATAGAATTGAAAGATAACCGAGAGCACGTCAACAATTACCGATAGCCAATGAGTATCTTAAAGATAGAATTGAAGGTAGTTTGTTAAGTTGGGTTAAATGCAGACTAGGAACTCAGCCTTATGCGTTTCAAAAATGAAAGTGAGAAGACTTCATTTGTTGTGGGCGAGTCTTGATGATTGGATGTATGCCTGGAGTTTGGCTTGGTCTAGGTGGTATGGTGTTATGGGTCTCGCTAGGGGCATTATGTAGAGTGGGTGCTCCTCGGGCGGTGCTCCAATGATTTCCCTTACTTTGTCGTCGTGGAACGCTCCTATGGCGACTGTGGCGAGGCCTAACGCGGCTGCTTGAAGGTAGACGTTCTGGCCTGCGTGGCCTACTTCCATGTGGACGTATCTGACCCCCCTCTCGCCGTAGCGTTTCGTGGTCCTCTCGTAGACTGCGGAGAAGACGAGGTTGACGGGTGCGTCGCGTACCCAATCCTGCTCGAGGGCGGCCCTGTATAGTTCCCCTGTTAGGTCTCCCCTCCTGACCTGGCGGAGTGTGTGGGAGTGGGGGTCGTACTTGTATGAGCCGGGTTCCAGGTAGCCTTCCCCAGTATAGACGCCGCGTGGAGCTATTACTGCGTAGACCTCGAGGGGGTAGGTGGCTCCGGCGCTCGGAGTGGTCTTGAAGCCGTGGACGACCTCGTTCACGCCGTAAGCGGCCCAGAGGACCTGTGAGAGCTCCCACAACTCCAAGGGCTCCCCAGTATACTCCCTAATCGACCTACGCGAGGCTAGAGCCTGCTCCAGGGTCACCTCACCAACGAGCCTCGGCAGGGGCAGGTAAACCAGGCCTCCCGGGCGGACTTCCCCAGCAGTGACGGGCGGCCCCTTAGAGGAGGGCCTACCAGCGAGCCTTGGAAGGCCTATGAACGTGGCAACCGCGGCTAGCGCGCCGCCGAGGATCGCTGCAAGGAAAGCCCTACGAGTTACCAAGGCCTCAAGCCACCCTACCCCAGGGCATAACATGGTATAGGCCCCGGTGGGGATAACTGTTAACGAGGG
>JALURD010000086.1 GCA_027057815.1 Acidilobaceae archaeon
CCTCAGCTTTGAAGCCATACTTTTCGTCTAGAGCTTCGGCCTTTATCACATCCAAGCTAGATATTCCACCCCTCAGGGTACCTATCTTAATTAGAGGAGCTTCTTCAACAGAAGTCCCTTGCTGGCCATACATTATTAGGAAGTTGATGCCAGCAATCACTGATACAACAACTATAATAGCCACTATCACAGCAATGTACTTGATCTCCACATGCACCACCCTCGAGTGGTGCAGTGGGAGCACGAGCGGGGAAATTAAAGGTTGACCGAGTAGCTCAGAAATATACTTTAAACTCGTTATGGGGTCTCCCTGTCAGCATCTTTCAAGGCCCTGAGTATGCGGTCCATCACGTGTTTAGGTAAGGCTACATCTTCGCGTCTATACTTGACTGGTCCCGTTACTATCATTCCTTTCCCGTCGACTATCTCGACAGCGTGCATGCGTAGGTCATGAGGGGTCTGCCGCATCTTCTCCACGAGCACATACCTCCGGAGCACCCCTTTCCTGATGCTCCTCCTAAACCTGATTATACCGTCAGCTACGTGTTCTATTCCCCAGCCAAACGCTTCTCCGGTTGTTATAGCGTATTGGCTTACTGCTAGGGTGGTGAAATCCCACCTGTAGAGAAGCCTCTTAGCTGTATAACTATACTTTCTGGCCATGGCTGGCTTGTCGAGCCAGAACGCGCTCATAGAGTCTATTATTAACCTAGCTCTGCCGTAGCCGAGCGCCTTCTTGGCGGCAATGACTTTTTCAATCATCTCTTCTAAGTCGAGTTCTTGTAAGCTCCACTCGTCGCCCCTGGATTTCATGAGTGCATCTATTATTATCATTCTGCCTCTATCAACTGCTCCTGCGAAGTCCATGCCGAACATGGCGGCCTGCCTTATGATGCTTTCCCTGCTCTCCTCGGTGGTCACGTATATAACCTTATCTCCATCGAGAATGCCCTGCCAGGCGAAGTGAATGCAGAAGATTGTCTTACCCGTGCCAGGCTCGCCGACGACGGCGACGAAGAATCCGCGAGGTATACCTCCGGCTATTAGCTCGTCGAAGCCATCAACGCCTGTTTTCAGCCTCTCCACACTATAAGCCATAGCAAGCACCCTAAATCCAGTGTAAGCCGCACTCTCTCGATCGCGGCTGCTTCCGGGAAGAGTGGGTGGAGCGTCTAGAGGTAATGTTTCCTGTGCTAGCTAAATATCTTCTTAATAATGTACCTTAATGCAATTATATAGGCTACTACCTCGAGCCTTCCCAGAAGCATGGCGGCGATTAGTATTAGCTTGACCCCTGTGGGGGCTGACGCAGCGGTGACTCCGACGCTTAATCCAACGTTGCCCATCGCGCTGGCTATTTCGAAAGCAGCATCGGCTAAAGAATATTGCGGATAGAGAGCTGTGAGTGTTATCGTCAGTATAGTGTAGGTTATAATCATGGCGGCTAGTACTGCGAGGACTCTTCGGAGTATAACTTCATCGAGGATGTATCTACCTACCGATAGTTTGGGCTTATAGCCGTATGGATGAAGTATGGTTTCGGACTCAACTGCTACAGCCTTGGCTGCTATTACTACTCTGATAATTTTGAGGCCGCCCGCGGTTGAGAACGCGCTCCCACCTATAAGGCTCAGCACAGCCAGGAGAGCCTTGTAGGCATCATCGGCTTGTGAGAGGTCCCCCGCCTGGAAGCCCGCTGTGGCCGAGGCGGACACCACATGGAATACTACCTGTAAGGGGGAGAATAGTTCCCTCATGTGGGGATCCCTTAGCCACATAACTAGTGCAGCTAGTGAAGCCGTGAGGATTATGACGGCCTGTGCTTTAGACTCGATGCTGCCGGCAAGCCTCTCCTTCCTCAGAGTTAGAATGGCATAGTGGTCTCTAAAGTTGACTGCACCAAGGTACATTGCAATCATTGCAGCAACCAGTACTAGAGGCTTATTCAGCCAGTACCCTATGCTCTCGTCTTTAGTGGAGAAACCCGCTGTGGCGACTCCGGTCATCGCGTGACTCACAGCATTATAAATATCGAGACCTGCAAGTAGGAAGAGTATCGCGGAGAATCCAGTCAATGTTATGTAAATGGCAAGCATTCTAGCAGCAGTGGCTTTAATGCTAGCCTCTATCCTCTCGCTCCTACCCTCAGCTAGGTATAGGGCGGCGGTTGACACTCCAGGACGAGCTAGTATGCCTAACGTGAAGACTACTATGCCTAGGCCTCCCTCCCACTGCATCACAGTCCTCCACACCTGAAGGGTTCTAGGGATCTCGCTGACCCTAGGCACATAGCCTCCAGCGGGGCTCCATTCCCCGGTCAGAACTGTCAGCCCAGTGGTGGTCCAGCCGCTAACACTCTCGAATAGCGCGTCGATCCAGGGGATCCCGGCTGCTACAGCGAATGGTATAGATCCTAGGACAGGAATCAGTATCCACGCTGCAACTGTAAGGGTTATCGCTTCAACGGGCTTTAGGGTTTTAGGCCTGAAAGCCCATGAAAGCAGGACTCCAAGGAAGGTTAATGCAAGGCCAAGCTCAATCATAGATAGAGCTGGCGCAAGTTCTCTCAAGTCACCGTAGAAAGCGTACCTATAAAGCCCGTAAACCCCAGCCGTTACTGGCGCGACACTAGTAGTAGAAATAATTAAGCCTATGTACGGCAACCCACTACCTTCATTGCCTGTCCTCATGGAGGCCAAGATCTAGATCCCCATGAGCCCCTGCCATCAGGGTTACAGCTGGCTCTATGGATCGCCTGTCAAGGAGGAGCAGGTTAAAAGAGGAGGAAGCTTTTTGAATTTTACAGTCAAGGATTGCCCGGGAGTGTTCCTTGGACTCTCCCCTAGCCTCTCCTCTTTTCGCTAGATTCCACGGGAGGTGGCACTGTCCTGCTCGGCGGCTCAGGTATGACGCCCTGGGGCCTAAAGGCGAGCACAAGTATTATTAGAAGTCCTATAAGGAGGTATTCTAGAGCGTTGGCGAAGTAGTCGGGGTTCAGGCCGATTTTCTCGACGCCTAGTATAGCCGCTATCTTGTCCTTGTACAGTCTTATCGGGCCTACAATTGATGCACCGACTATGGCTGTAGCTATGGCTATACCCCGGTTGCTAGCCATGCCACCTAACATCATTAAAGCCCAGGGCCAGAACGTCCAGAAGACTCTGTTGTATATGGACGCCGCTGCGACTGCGCTGCCTCCCATTGTTGGGTTTACGGAATAGAGGACGCCAGCCAGAGCCGCTAGTGAGCTACCTACTATCATTGCGTCTCTCCTGACTACTACAACGTCCTTTCCGAGCGCTTTGGCTGCATCCTCATCGTCCCTGACTGCTCTGAAGAGCCTGCCAGCCGGGCTGTTGTGTATTCTCTCCATTAACACGTAAACGCCGATCGCCACTGCTATAGTGAAGACAGCGGCTACTATGCCCTCGTTTCCTGTCCACCTGAAGAGCGCAGGGACAACTAGTCCCACTGTGGGAGTGTCGCCCATAACTTGCTTCGTATAGGTCATAAGAATCCTTAGACCCTCACTCGTTGTCAGCAGAAGTATTGCTAGATACTCGCCTCTCAGTCTTAGTGCTGGGAGGCTGGCGATCCAGCCGAGGAGACCCCCAAGTACCATTGCTGTAAGTATTGCAAACACGAGTAGTGCAATGCTCACTAAAGGTTTATGGGCTAGGTAGTAATCGTTGATGAACGTCATGACTTTAATGTTTTCAACTAGAACACCTTCAACGAGGGAGTTGAATCCCTTCTCCTTCATTGCCTCCAGTATCTCAGGTGGATACTCGCTACGCGGGATAGCAGCGGCAGCCAGCATAGCCGCTAAATGGGCCACTAGGTTACCTACAACTATGCCGCCTACCGCGAAGAACATTGCATGGCCAAAGTCGGGTATCCCCGTGTGACCAGCCTTAATGTTCAATGCAAGAGTCACTATTATGTATATGCCGACGAAGGCCAGCATCTGGGCTACAAGGGTCTCGTTAAGAACCACATTAACCACCCCCGCCCCTCCTTAGGAGCCTTAACTTAGCCCTTCTCTCAGGTGAAAGAAGGCTCGCTAGACCCTCAGGGATGAAGAGCAGCGTGAGGCCTACAGCCATCATTGAGAATACTTTATCATACTTTATTAGGTCTAGACCGGTGGCGCTTTGGAGCATTGGCACGAAGAACTTTTCAATTAATCCTATGAGGAAGCCTCCCCCGATGCTGCCTGCAACGCTGTTTATGCCACCTACAATGCTGCCTGCGAAGACGCTCACTATTATCTCGTCCGACGGCGTGGTAGGCGTCATGGGCTTAAGGAGCTTGGCAGCGAATATGAATAGGTAACCAGCGAGCCCAGCGATAGCGCCAGCTATGAACCATGTTATAGCGAATACCCTGTCAACGTTAATTCCCAGAACGAGAGCAAGGCTCGGATTCTCGATGCTAGACCTCATCATCACTCCAAGCTTCGTCTTTCTCAGTAGTAGCCATAGTCCTAGCGTTGTTGCTACAGCGAATAATATCGAGAGGATAACTGAGAGCCTTAACTCCACGCCTCCAACGAGGAAGCGTGGGTCCAGAGTGTCGAGTTTGAGGCTCGTGAAGTCTGGGCTTATGGCTCTACTCATAGTGTTCCTAGCTTCTACTGAAAGCCTTCTTATAGCTGGCAGTGTGGCGAAAATGAATAGAATGGCTACAAGTATGAAGTCAAAGCCCAAGGTTGATATCATCAAGGTTAGACCTCCAGCGCCTCTCCTCTCTAGGGGTTTGAGTATAGCCACATACTGTAGGACGGCCACGGCTCCCCCGATAAGGGCTGCGACTACTAGGGAGAGAGCGTAGATCCATGTGGGTAGTGGTACGAAGCTTGTAAGTTCGCCTCTAGCGAAGGCCATGTAGGCTTTTTTATCGAAGGGTATTTGGAGCTTTACTATTAAGTAGACGATCAACGCTGCCGTGACGTAGCCTGCCACCATAGCGAATCTCACGTGGGCGAAGTTAAAGACCCTGGTCGTCATGTATGAGAGGGTTACGCCTACGCTGAGTATAGAAATTAAGCTCGCATAGTAGAGGGCCTGGATTACCGTTTGAGGGTCAACCATAAACGTCACCCCTAAGCTTCAAGGCCAAGGTACATCTTTGCTATGTCCTTCTCGCGGAGGAGCTCCTCCGCTTTACCTCTAACAACTATCCTGCCACTCACTATCACAACAGCTTCGTCTCCAACCTCGAGGGCCCCCTTAGCGTTCTGCTCCGCCAGGACGATAGTATAGCCCTGGTCACCCAGCTGCCGTATAGACCTGAATACTTCCTTCACGAGTTTAGGTGCAAGACCAGCCGTAGGCTCGTCGAGAAGCATTAGTTTGGGCTTCCTCAGGAGGCTAATAGCAATAGCTAGCATCTGCCTCTCTCCACCGCTCAG
>JALURD010000087.1:0-307 GCA_027057815.1 Acidilobaceae archaeon
ATCCAACGCTTATTTATTATACCCCCATATCTCCCTGTAATAAATCCATGTGTCTTGTTACATTTGTAACAATGCAGCTAAGGCACAACGTATTTAACCACTGGTTTAACTCCCACTATAGTGGGGCCCGCCCCAGGCCAGGGCACAGCTACAAGACTCTACATCGCCAACACGGCTGTGTCGCGGCCAGAAAGAGGCGGGGCTTCACTAGTGCACCCGCCCATGAAAGCCGCCTGGGGGCGGGCCTTTGATTTTTCCCATTCCACACAGTTTTTCTTATTTGATTATTTTTAAGCAGCAATGAATC
>JALURD010000087.1:317-5355 GCA_027057815.1 Acidilobaceae archaeon
CCTTTGATTTTTCCCATTCCACCCGGTTTTTCCCTTATTTGATTAATTTTAAACAACAATGAATTAGTTCGCCGCAGATTTCACTCACTAGGTTATGTATGGCGGTGCCTGCAACGATTTATCTTCCCACTAATGGGCCCTAGCTTAACATGGTGGCCGCCATGGCCTCCTCGGATGCCGAGATTATCAGGTCTTCTGTGAGGGAATTCGCTGAATCGGTCCTGAGACCTGTCGCGCGGAGGATCGATGCCGAAAACAGTGTACCCGAGGATATCATCCGGAAAACGGCTGAAATGGGATACTTCTCCATGCGAGTCCCCGAGGAATATGGCGGACCCGGGCTCTCGGTCCAAGAGTCAGTCATAGTTGTCGAGGAGCTGGCTCGCGTGTCAAGCGCCGTTGCCATAATGGCTGCAGTATCAGGTAGTATGGTGGCCACTCCTCTTCTGTACTATGCTAGTGATGATTTGAAGGAGAAGTACTTGAAGAAGCTTGCAGAGGGAGGGATAGGCGCCTTCGCCCTCACAGAGCCTTGCTGTGGCACGGATGCAGCCTCCATAACAACTAGGGCCGTGAAGGACGGCGACGAGTTTGTCATAAATGGCAGGAAGACGTTCATAACAAACTCTCCCTACGCGGACTTCTTCTTGGTCGCCGCTAGGACTGGAAAGCCTGAAGATAGGCACAGGGGCATTAGCCTCTTCGTCGTCGAAAAGTCTAGCTGCGTCGAGGTCTCAAAGCTTGACATGATGGGTTACAGGGGAAGCGGGACAAGCGAGGTTCTCTTCAATGACTGCAGGGTGCCTGAGGAGAACCTGGTAGGCGGCCTAAATGAGGGATTCAAAATAGTCATGGATGCCCTCAACGAGGGGAGAGTAGTGACTGCCGCAACTGGCCTCGGGATAATGCAGGCTGCCTTCGAGGAGGCTTTCGAGTACTCAAAGCAGAGGCAGAGCATGGGCAAGCCCATAATTGAGCACCAAATGGTTCAGGCAATAATTGCTGACATGAAGACCCTGCTCGAAGCCACTAGGCTTCTAGTGTACACCGCCGCCGCCAAGATCGACGAAAAGGAGCCCGATTACCCTCTGTGGAGTAGCATGGCTAAGCTGGCCGCTGCAAGGTGGGGCGTAGACTTGGTGAGAATGGCAATGCAGGTTCTAGGAGGCTTCGGTTACAGCAAGGAGAGCACTGTAGAAAGGCTATACCGCGACATCAAGATGATAGAGATAGGCGATGGCACTAATCAAGTTCAGCAGATGGTTATAGTCAAGAGCCTTCTTGGAAAGATAAAGCCTCCACGAAGGTAGGCTAAGCCCTGATCCCTGGGGGGAGAATAGAGTCCATGAGCCGACTGCCCCGTTTCGTGAGAGCTTTACAGTTCAATATAGAAGACCAGTATGGCTTCTTTGCGGATAAAGTAACTGCCGATCTCCTCCTGGAAATCGCTGAAAAGGTTAGAGCTAACACCCTTATAGTATTCGCTAGGGACGCGTGGGGGAGAGTCTTTTACGACGGTAGCAAGTTGTACCCCAAGCACACGAGGAGCAGACTTGACGTTAGGGAGCTAGTCGCGAAGGCCAGGGAGAAAGGTGTAAAGGTAATCATAATGGCTCTCCATACAGCTAATAGACACATTTTCAGACTCCACCCTGACTGGGCTCAAAGAACCAAGGACGGCGAAGTCATAGTTCTAGAGCACGTCCCCGTCGATGAAAGGATCGTGGACCCGCACTGGCCGCAGATATGCATTAACAGTCCGGCCATGGAGGAATTCTTCATCCCCGAAGCCAGGGAGGCCATGAAGATAACCGGTGCAGACGGCCTCTTACTCGACAGCTTCAGGTACCTGCCCGACCTCTCTAAGGCCTGCTATTGCCGCTATTGCAGGGATCTCTTCAGGCGTGAGACCGGGTTCGACTTGCCCCACAGGAAGGACCTAGATAGTGAAGCCTACAGGCTCGCCTGGGAGTGGCGTTATAGGAAAACTGTGGAGGCCTTGAAGAGGGTGAAGCATGCACTCGAGGAGGCAGCGCCAGGAGCCCCTCTGCTCTTTAATAGCCACCCAGCAGGTTGGGCTGGTAGGGCCAACAGGGTTGCCGAGCTTGCCAGAGATTACTTAGACGGGGTATTCGCTGAAGCAAGTGAGGTCGACGTTAAAGGACCAGGGCTCCTCACGTTCATCGCGAAGCTCTCAAGGAGCCTCATCGGCAGGGATTCAAGGAAACCCGTGCTTGTCACCAGGAACCTCTTCCACTTCGTGAGAACCCCACAGAGCGTGCCAGCACCCACAGTCAGGCAAGGTATCAGGGAAATAGTAGCGGCTGGCGGCATGCCCGTCGCTACCATGTTCTCCAGCCAGTTATTCACGGATCCACGTGCTCTTGACGCCCTATCACAGGTTTACTCTGAACTCGAGAGGATAGAGGAGTATTTGGTAGGCGCTCAACCCCTCAAGTACGCCGGACTTGTCTACAGCACCTTCACGCATGACTGGTTTGTCCATGATAGGCCAGACTATTACGTGGGAGAAGTCGAGGGCTTCGCGTATATGCTCATGCACTCCCATCGACCCTGGTGCATACTCTCGGACAGTGACCTAGAAAATGGCCTAGACCCTAAGGAGTGGCCTGTAGTAATCACGCCTAGCCTAGGAGTCCTCAGTGATCGAGCTGAGGAGTCTCTGAAAAGGTACGTAGAGGAGGGCGGGATCCTGGTTGCCACCAGCGTCCTAGGAGTCATGAGGAAGGACTTCACCTACAGGTTGAGCCTAGCAGCCCAGGACGTGCTCGGAATACACTATGAGGGCAGGATGCGTCTGGGATACGTCTACATCAACCTCGGTGGCCCGGGAGACCCAGTCTACGAGGAGTACTGGGCCGGGTTGCCCGAGTCCATACCATTTGGAGACCACAATACGGCCTTCAGGAGGACGAGATGGGATCCCAGGCTCGGCGAGGCGTCCAGGATAGTCACTACAACGGCACGAGTACTAGCTAGGCTCCAAATGCCAAGGAAGCCTTGGGGCTACGAGTACACGCTTGGCCGTAGCCTGCCCCCGCCTGGGCCACTGCTAGACGCCCCAGCGATAACTATAAACAAGTACGGAGAGGGCTACGCAGTATTCTACGCCGTCAAGCTGGGGATCCACTATAACAGGCTGGGCCACCCTGACTACCTAGAGTTATTCACCAGGGTGCTCGAGCGCGTAGCACCGAAGCCCTTAGTGGAAGTTGAGGCGCCGGACACAGTCCAGGCAGAATACTACAGACAGGACGGCGATAGGATAATAGTGCACCTAGTCAACCACACGTACAACCAAAGAATACTCGACGCCCCCGTCGGCGCAGCCCGCCAGGCCCTGCCACCCTTCGACCCCACCTATAGCATCCACCCGATCAGGAACGTCATACCCGTAGCTGGCGTCAAGGTTAGGGCGAGGCTCCCAGAAGGCAGGTATAAGGTGAGGCTAGCCATCACCGGGGAAGAGGCAACAGTCGAGGCCAGCCGTAGGGGCCTCGAGTACACGCTGAACGAGCTTGGCGAGTACGAGGTAGTTGTGATCGAGCCTAAGCGCTAACACACGGCATCTTGCACCTTTAAACTCCTACCACTTCACCGGGTAGATCCCGGGGGTTCTAGTTTGACAGAGAGTCACGTAGCAAGGCTAGCAAAGGCTATCCAGTGGCTCGATGAGGAGCTAGAGAGGGCTGCCAAGGCAGCGTCTGAGAAGGCTACAAGCCTACTGAAGGTGGCTGACTCCCTCGTGAGAGAGTTCGAGAACGACGTAGACGTGGCAGTCAAAATGCTGGCCGACGAACTAGAGTCCAAGGTAGACGAGGCCGTTAAGGCCATGGACGCGGAGTACGAGGAGAAACTCAGGAAAGCGGTTGAGGAGGTCAAGAGCAAGGCGGAAGCAAACCTAGAGAAAGCCGTCGAGGCCGTTGTCAAGGAGATCATCTCTCTGATGGAGGGGGCCTAGGATTGAGTGCCCCAAGGTACGCTAAGATTGTTCCGGTACTCAGGGTATTGAGGGGCAAAATTCTGGGAGTTGAGAGGCTGAGGGAGCTCACCGCTACAGCCAGCGTTGACGACGTTCTGGCCGGCCTGAGGGACACCCTCTATGGCCAGGCAGCTGAGGCAAGGATCCCGGAGAAAGTTGTCCAGTCAATGTACAATATATACTGGGAGACCGTGGTGAAGGTCGCCAAAATAGCGCCAGCCGAAGCCTCAGACCTAGCCCTCTCCTTCATTAGAGTCGACGAGGTGTCAGACGCGATCAGTATAGCATACAAGGTAGCCAGGGGCACGGGCATATGGGGCTCATACATAACCAGTGCTGTGAAGGACTCCTTCACGTCAAAAGTACTCGCTGAGCCCGAGGCTGCCTCCAGCCTTCAAAGGCTTGTGGAGGCCGCGCCCCGCTGGATGAGGAGAATACTCGGCGACGCTGTGGAGGCCTTCAACTCTGCCAGGGATCCCGGAGCCCTGGCATACTACCGGCCTCTGGCCAGGGTTAGGGTCTTCTATGAGTCCATGGCCGGGCTCGACCGCTACAGTCTGAAGGGGGCCCTCGACGTCCTCTGCCCGCTTATACGCTCCGAGGCCGCCGCGGCTGCTCTGGAGGCATCAATAGCAGGGGTCCCAGGCAGGAGTCTGGAGGCGGCTTGGAGGGTTAGAGTTGAGGACCTTTGCGGCGTGAACTGGAGGAGACTCGCTGAAGTAGTTTCACGCGAGGGGGATCCCTCCTCGGTGGCCGCCTACCTCAAGCAGTCCATGCCGGATGTACCGCTTGAGGGCAAGACTCCCATAGAGCAGGCCGCCAGTGCTAGGTCGTGGGGTAGGAGGGAGTCCAGGAGGAAGGCTGAGGCCGCGTTCCTAGGCTACCCGTTCCATGCTGGCCTCGTGGCTGCCGGGTTATTATTGCTGAGGCTTGAGTTCGAGGACTTGAAGTCTGTACTGCTGGCTACCAAGTATAAGGTGCACCCGAGCGAGTACGCTGTAGTCCTGTCGAGACCCGGGGTCGCCTAGGATCCCT
>JALURD010000088.1 GCA_027057815.1 Acidilobaceae archaeon
AAAGCCTACCCGTTACGCTGAAGTCCCCGGGCACGCCCCCGTTAAAGTGTTGGGGGTAAAGCAGGGTTGATAGTCGGAGTTATGAGGCACGCTAAGGCTGAGCCGAAGAAGCCCGGGCTCCCCGATGAGGATAGGAGGCTAACTGATGAAGGGAGGAAGCAGGTGGAGGCCATAGCTGATGTGATGCCTTGGAGGCCCTCAAGGATCATTCATAGTCCGTACGTTAGAGCCCGCGAGACTGCTGAGCTTCTCGCCTCAAAGCTGGGGATAACCAACGTCGAAGAATCCAGACTCCTCACGCCTGACAAGTTCAACCTTGACGCTTTCAAGAAGCTAGCATCTGACGGCGTGCTTATGGTAGGCCATGCGCCTAGCGTTGAGGAGGTGCTCTCCGGCTTGCTCGGCTGCCGGGTTAAGATGAAGACTGCCAGCATCGCCATCCTAGAGGTGACGGGTAATAGTGTGACCTTGCTCGCCCTGCTCGTACCGCCAACATCCAGTCTACCATAGACTCTTTGCGGCTACCAGACTATCCTGGCTTGTACCGAGCGATTAGGTAAACAAATTTCACAGCGGTGTACATGTGTGCAAGAATAGCTACCGCTGCCAGCGCCCATAGAGGGCGTCCTACGGCTACAAGGACTGCTAGTAGGAAGAGCCTTACGTCCCGGGACGCTAGGGAGTCTAGCGGTCCTGCGGCCGCCGGGTGTATGCCTAGATCCATTTGGCCCCGAGCGTGAATGTAGCTCACCATTATGTCGCCGGTGACGGCTGCAAAGCCTAGGAGAGCTACTATCTCAGCGTTTACACTGGTATTAACGAGGTAGTATATTACCGATGCGAAGACTGCAATGTCCGCGTATCTGTCCAACATAGTGTCCAAGAACGCTCCCCGGCGCGAGGCGAGTTTGAGCGTCCTAGCTAGCTCGCCGTCAACGCCATCGAGTATAGATGACAACTGAATCATCAGCCCGCCCACAAGCAGCTCGCCTCGAGCGATGGACGCCGCTGCAACTAGCGCTGTCGCGAATGCTATCAGGCTCATCTGGTTGGGCGTTAAGGGCAGCTTATGCCTCACTATGAAGCCTGTTATCCTGCCCGAGATCTTTCTATTAATATAGCGGGATACAGGGCCCTCAGTCTTCGTCGTCAAACCCTCCACCCCCTAACAATCTCCTCTACTACACTTCTCCCAGGACCCCTCAGAGCGTAGTCTAGATCTTCAGGTGAGTCTATGTCCATCCAGGAGTAGCCGGTCACATCCACCACACCCGCTAACCCATGGGAAGCATTACATGTGTTCACCTCGTTGAGTGTAACCACGGGAGCCGCACACTTACTTGTAAGCGGACCCCAGGAGAGGAGGTGTACTCCCACATCCACGTGAGTCCACTCGGGGATTCTCTTCCCGAGCTCTAGGATCATACCGTCTCTTAGAGCCTTGATCTTGGTAGCTTCTTCTACATCTACGTGCTTGGGGCTCGCGTCGCCCCCGATACATACTGGTCGTCGGCATCCTCCAGCTACTTTAGAGGCAAGCCCAGGAGGATAAATGTGGTCTGACATTGATATAAGCCATACTCCGCGTCCTAGCTTATCTAGCGCCTCTAGCATAGTCCAAGCGTTTCCTGCCCACCATCTCTCAACAACTACAACCTCAATGACCGGCTTAAGCGGGCACTCGCCAACCAGGGATTTAATCAGTTCTACCCTATCCCTTCGGGTGGCAACGTAGACTTCGCCCACGCCGGCTGCAGCAAGGGATGCTATGGGATAACATATAAGGGGAATCCCTGAGATTTTCGCTGCGATCTTAACGTAGCCGAGCCTATCGAGTAGCCTACTCCCCTCGCCAGCCGCTAGGAGTACAGCCTTCGCCCCCACGCCGTCCACCGTGAATATACTTTGTGAAGCATAATCCGGCCAATTGATATATCCTTAGGTCCTGGAATAGGGAGAAAGCCGATATAGCTATTACAGATACATCCCTCCGACCCGCCTCCACGGCTAGAGGTGGTGGGAGACGCCGGGCGTCGTCGCTGCATATGCATTCGCCTTCACCGCAGGACTACTCTTCGGCCTCTCGGATGTACTTGTGAGGCTAGCCATGAAGGAGTATAGAGCAAGCCATATGCTGCTAGTGAGCCTCATAGTCGGTACGCCGCTATTGTGGCTGGCCGGCTTCGCCGTTGGCGAGGGGATCCCCGCTTCGAGGGCTCTGCTACTCTACGCTGCAGCTGGGTTACTTAACTTCGTGGTGGGTAGGCTCCTATTCTACATAGCGGTAGCGGCTCTAGGAGCAAGCAGCGCAAGCATAGTCACCAGTCCCGCAGTGGTCTTCAGCGGACTGCTAGCCTGGCTGTTCCTGGGCGAAGTCCTCACGAAGTGGGACCTGCTGGGCCTGAGCCTCGTGGCGCTATCCATTTACATGGCCTCGGGGAAGCCGAGCGGGGATCCCCTTCACGGCTTAAGCAAAGTCACGGGTATCGCTGCTGGCCTGGCTGCGAGCATAACTTTTGCAACTACAGCCGTTATAATAAGGGCGGCTGGCGTTGAGTCTGGATCCCCGATACTGGGGGCAGCCGTATCATACACTGTGGCCATACCAGCCGCACTGGTCATGGCTGCTAGGTCGCCCGGCGGGCTCCGAGTAGTCTATAACGCGCCCAGTTGGATTAAGGCTGTAGCGTCCACGGCCGCCGCAGTAGTCGCGCTAGCACAGCTGTCGAGGTACACGGCCCTATCGCTGGCCCCTGTCGCTGAGGCCGTCGTCTTCATCAGCCTCTTCCCTCTCCACACTACTGTGCTAGCTCACCTAATACTGCGGGGTCGCGGCGAAAGAGTGAGACCCATCCACCTTGTAGCCGCGCTTGTCGCCGTGGCAGGGATAGCCTCAGCAGTAGCCATGGGCTAGGGATTCTTTGATAAACAGGTGTTTACATTTACTCTTACTAATCCCCTGTAAGGCGAACACTATATTAAGCTTAGACTCCTTGAGGCCCACTTGCAGGAGCCTGGCAGGGGAAGTGGTTAGCATGCGTGCAAGCCTCGTGGTGAAGCCTGCAGAGGGTAAGCAGGTACCCGCAGGCTCCCTCTGGATGTACGTGATAGCCGTCCTCTCCCATGAACCCATACACGCTTATGGAGTCCGAGTCAGGCTCCGAGAACGGTTTGGGGTCAAGGTGCCCACCTCAACAGTTTACACAGTGTTGTATAAGCTTGTAGACGAAGGCTTAGTAGAGAGGATAGAGATTGACGGAGAGACATTGTACAAAGCCACCCCCGAGGGGCTTAAAACATTGAGAGAAGCTATTAAGCTCCTTAAGGATTTAACCGAGAAAATAGAGAGCGAAGCAAGGCTCTAGCATCACATGCCCCTGCCAGGATAAAAAGGGTCTCATAGAGATCCGCGTTTTTGGCGTTGCAACGCTCCAAGAGCTGTTATTATTTGCGACGAAATAAGTTAACCCTCTCATGCTGGGAGATTCTATATAGGTGGGCTGTGTTGAGGCGCTCGATGCTCCTTGCCGCTGCCGTCGTAGCTGTGATCATTGCCTTACTAGCGGTATACATGAATAGTCACAAGAGGTTGGAAGGTGCTAGCGAGCTTGTCGACGAGAGGTTCAGCAAGTTAGTTGAAGGGGTTCCAAGGAGCCTAGAGGTTATAGTGGAGGGCATATCGCCTGAGGGATTCATTGACCCTGCTTATACTTGTGATGGCGACAATATCCCTCCGAAGGTTACTATAACCGGAATCCCTGATAGTGCTAGCTATGTGGCCTTGATAATGTATGACCCGGACGCTCCTGGAGGAACGTTCATACACTGGCTGGCAGTAGAGCCAGCTAAGGGGTCCCAGGCTATATTTCCGGGGCAAGCCGTGAGCGAGGGATTTAACGACTTCGGAAAGCTCGGTTACGGAGGACCCTGCCCTCCCAAGGGTCACGGCGCTCACCGCTACTTCTTCTTAGTACTGGCTCTAAGCGGGGATCCCCAGCTGCCTCCAGGCTATAAGCTGGATGACCTGCTAGACGCTGTAGAGGGCAAAGTGGCTGCATGGGGCTACGCCATGGGTAAATACTCACGCTGAGGCTGCCAGTTGTTAAGGCGTAGAGGCTCCAGCCATGCGTATGGGACACGTGCTCCAGCCCAGTAGGCCTAGCAGTCTGCCTAAGTCTCTAAGGGTCTCGATTAAAGCCTCGCCGGGGATCCCGGGGACGCCAGCCGCTATGGCCAGGATCTTCGTGGTACTGGGCTTAACCGCGGTGTCAATAGAGTCCCTGTGGGGGTAGACGTGGACTATCTTGCCCTGCGCGTCAACGAGGACCGGGATCCCTGGCGGGAGCTCCTCGGGACCCCCTCCTATGGGCTTGAACTCCTCGCCGCCCCGTGAGAGGGTTAGCCTGGCTGGCAGAACAAGCGAGTCTAAGTCGTAGAGCCCTATTGGGACCATCCCCCTAGCACTCGCAACGTTACCCGCATCCACCACCGGGTTTATCCTCGGGAAACGGCCTCTAAGGGCGCGCCTCACGAGAGCCTCACTACTAGGCCTAGTCTTCGTGGGATCCACGCCTATCCTCCAGTAGAAGTCGCGGTAAGCCCTAACCCGGGGATCCCTCTTCAACCCCTCAAGCGTGAACCCGCCACGGAGTTCGTCCAGTAAACGCTCAATCTCGCTGTTCAAAACCTTAGAGTCAAGACTTGAGACGCTGGGCCCCCACGCTACCATGTAAGCCATTGATACCCCTAGATCCGCGACGCTTTCGTCGATAAAGACCAGGCCCTCACCATAATCTATAGGGCAAGCCACTACCACTCACCCTTTAGAGACTCCCGGAAGCTAGCTAGCTTGAAGCCTTTACTGTACGCCTCGAAGCCTGTGCCTCGCGCAAGTAGCAGTTTTAGCCCCCAAGCCAAAATACACACTACACCACGGTGGGGCCGTCGTCTAGCCTGGTAGGATGCGGGGCTTGGGCCCCCGTGGTCCGGGGTTCAAATCCCCGCGGCCCCACCAGGCTATCAGAATCTCCTACCTCTCAATTAAAAATAATTAGAAATGTTTTAAAATTTTAATGGCCTCGGCAAGGCCAATCTAGCCCATCCCCCGCGATGGGGGTGAGCGTGGGGCAGACTCATCATCGGCCGTTCTGTCGATTGCCTAGATAACCCTTAATTGCTTGGTGCATTTTCTCACCTTTTCTCTGGTGCGTTATGTTGGCCCCACTGTTGACTTGTTATGATGGTAGGGGGTTGGAGGAGGCCATTGCCGAACTTTTGGTTAGGTATTATTCAAGTCTGCCAGTTAGAACGGTATATGAGC
>JALURD010000089.1 GCA_027057815.1 Acidilobaceae archaeon
AGGTTCTCCCGCGCCCCGAGCCGCTCGACTCCAAGGTACAGGATCCCCCCGAGGACGGCGGCCATTATTAGGTATGGGAGTATAGGAGCCGCAGCGGCGGCGAGTTTGTCGAGAGCCCAAGCTGGTATCCCGGCCAGGAGGCCGGTGAGGGCCGCAAGGGCTGTTAGCCTCGTCACAGCTAGGTGGCTGGTGTCGTAGACAACCCTCTCCCCGGGCTCAGCTACGAGGCTGGCGAGGGCTAGGGCCAGGTCCCTGGTGGGCGGATAGCCCGGGAGACCCGTGTACATGTAGTTGGCGAATATGCTACTGTCGCTCACGACCAGCACTTTAGACCCGTTGACCTCGCCATAGACCGCCATAACCGCGTCCTCCACGAGGCCAGCCGGCGTCCTAACCCTCTCCGCCACACACACAGGCTTCATCCATTTCGGGTAGTACTGGATGTATGCAGCCTTCACGAAGTAGACGGTGAACACTCTACCCTCCACAACACACTTCACGGGTACAGCGAGGGCTGCGGGGGCCGCGGGGGGCATGTCTGGGTTCAGGACTGGGCCCTCGCCGAAGACTACGCCTACCAGCTTGGCGGCTAAGCCTCCTCCAGCCTGTGTTTCGTCGGCTATGAGTATACTGAATCCTCCCCTGGCAAGCCTGGCCCTGAGGGCCTGGACTTCCTCACCTGTGAACCCCTTGTCGGGAGCGATGACCAGGTAGGCCCTCGCTCCGAGGGCATCACTGACTCCTCCCCTGATGACCTCCCAAATGGCAGAGGCGTCGGCGTAGAACTTGGATGCACCAAAGGGCGCCACGCTTAGAGGGTGCGTTGCTGATACTCCCGGCAACTCCAGCGAAGTCAAGGCCTCAGAGAGCGCTGGAGCCAGGAGTAGAATGAGGAAGGCCAGGTAGATCCTAGCGGCGCCTCTCGACGGCATCCCTGACACCCGCCAGGTCAGCAATCCTCTCCACGTCATCCGGGCCAGGCTCTACCCTGCTGTACATGAAGAAGTTGTAGAGCCTCGAGAACTCAGCCGACGACTCCTCGCCGAGCAAGCCCGCGCCTACCGCCGCCTTGGCGGCCTCGCTCGCCGTAGCCCCCCGCGGCAAGGCGACCCCGTGGGATGAAAGCCTGGAGACTAGGGCGAGATAGACCCTCCGGAGCGCCGCCCTGCCACCCTTATACATGTATGACCCGAGCCTGCGAGGGATTCCTTGACCCCCTTCCCCCGTCCCGGCTCTCACGACTCTAACTCTGCCCCTCAAGGCTGAGGCCAGGAGCATGAGGGCAAGCGACGCAAGGAAGCCCACTATCGATAAGAGCATGATTAACAGTATATCCTTAGCCCCGCCGAGCTGTACAGGCCCACCCGCCACGGTCCCCGTGGTGGTGGTACCCGTCACAACCACGTCCGTGAGCTGCGGCGGCGGGGCCTGCGTCAAGGGCTTCGGCACGGCATGGTGGGGATTCACGGGCATGAAGCAAGCCCTCCCAGACCCCCGTGTAGCTACGCGTATTGAAAAACATTACACTAAC
>JALURD010000090.1 GCA_027057815.1 Acidilobaceae archaeon
TTCTCAGAAGCCTTGATTACGCTGCAGCCTTAGCTTCGAAACGCACCGATGGAAGCCATGCTAAAGAATACTCCGAATGGCTTATATCCACCGCTATGACATTGCTTAAGTCATACCTCAGACACCGATTCCAGGGATTAGCTATGGAATTAAGCAGTAAGGAGTTGGTGTCGATAGTGTCTTTCTGGATGCTCGAGAGGTCAAGCTACGAGATTATCTACGAGGTAGTAGCCCAGACTGGTCTCCATGGAATACCCGCAAGCTTCGTGGAGAGAGTTATTTCCGGGGCGGATCCTATATTCTCACGATTACATAGAGTTAAGTGAGGTGGAGGGTTTGACAAAAGAAATCGTAGTGTGCAAAGGTAGAAGGGCGGAGTTATGGAGCGGAATCGTAACACTACCCAACGGTGCTCGCGTCAGGGTCGACAGGGTTAAGTTCCCTAACAGCGTAGCCGTTCTCCCCTTGTTTAGCGATGGTACGGTGGTTCTGTTAAAGCAGTATAGACCCGCAGTTGAGGATTGGGTCCTTGAAGCACCGGCAGGTGTTGTAGAGCCGGGTGAGGACCCCCGGTCAGCCGCTGTCCGAGAGCTCGAGGAGGAGGCTGGGCTTAAGGCGGACCCTAACAGGCTGATATTGGTAGGTGAAGGGTACGTTAGCCCCGGGTATAGTACTGAAGTAATGAGCCTCTTCATAGCACTCAATCCCGAGGAGTCGAAGGCGAGACCTGAGGAGCATGAAGTAATAGAAACCGTTAAAATGGCCCTGCCCGAAGCTCTAGCCAAGGTAAGGGATGTGAAGACATTGCTACTCCTCTATGCTGCAAAGGAGATAGTGAAAGAGTGACTGTACCGGCTTAAATACGGGTTACAGTTATACAGTTGGAACGACTAGGAGGTGGCCTGAATGGCGGAGGTAAGGGCCTTGGCCAAGTATAACGAGGAAAGCGGAGAGGTAGAGTTATGTGCCATCGGAAGCGCCAAGAGGAACAATACTAATATCAAGGCCAACGCGTGCTCAACAGTCGAACTAGACTTAGACAGTATAATAAACGTGGCCTCCGAGCTCAAGAGGGCTGTCGAAAGCGTATTAGCCGAAGTCGAAAAAGCTATAGAGAAACTAAGCGAGGCAGGCATCGAATATGAGCCGAAACTCGTTGAGGCCCTTGCCGCTAAGCTAGCCGAAGACCTTGAATATACTGTCAGCATCAAGGTAGAGCAATCAAAGTAGACAAACGCGCTCCCAGCTTAATTTACGTTTTAAAACTGCAGGCTAGGCCTGAAACTAGTATTGAATACTATGCTGAACCCAGCGATGTGGGACAAGCTACGTAAAGCTATGGTTGGTGAGCTTGCCAGCCGATATAGAGCTATTAAAGAGGTTCAAGGAACTACGTGGGATAGCATGTAGCACCAAGCATGATAGGCCTCGCTACCCCTTCTACCCGGCTACGTGGTGGTGCTATACTAGAATAAAAATAGGAGACAGAATCCACAGCCTATTTTCCGATGTTGACGTAAGCAGGTTTCAGCCGCCGCAGTGTGCTGGAAAACGGTTCTTTCTTAGCCTTAGGAGGGAGAGACCTGAGTACTTTGCTTTGCCCAGGGAGCTGCCGGGCGAGGTAAGATCACTATCAACTGTTAGGACTGATGTGCTCATTATCGGTGGAGGCCTTGCAGGCGTAGCAGCTGCCCTAGAGGCATCCAGGCACGGCGCTTCTGTGATCTTGGTCGATGAGTCCAGGCTCGGCGGCTTCCTTGGAAAAGTCGACGCGCCATTACCAGAAGGTATAAGCCAGGAGTCCTCGACGCGAGAGTTCTTCGAGAAAGCCAGGAATGATCTAGAAAAACGCGGCGTTAAGCTGCTTGAAAACCACATCTACGTCGGAATGGTGGATGAAGGCTTCATGATTGTTAACAGTGAAGGCGTAGTGGCTGTGAAGCCTAAGATAGCCGTGATAGCCACCGGCGGCTTCTCCCCATTCCCCATAGCTAAGGGTAATGATCTCCCTGGCGTCGTCTCCGCCGAGTATGCCCTTAGACTGGCTAGCTTAGCATCACCCTTAGGCGGTGAGATAAGGAATGCCGTTGTAATAGGCTACGGCGAGGAGGCTCTTCTAGCGGCTGGCATACTGGCAAAAGCCGGCGCCTCCGTTACTTTAGTGCATTGGGAGTCCCCGAGGAAGAGCGTGTTCGCGGACTACGCAGCCGAATACGGCGTCGACTATATTGCATCCTTCGTTGAGGAGATAAACGGTGAAAAACGAGTCAAGGGTGTAACCCTAGCTGATGGCACGTTCGTTAACGCAGACCTTGTCGTCTCTGCGCTTCCTCCATACCCAGATGTGTTAACGCCCATGCAAGCCGGGAGCGGCTCAAGGTTTAGTTTAGTGACAAACTCCTTCGTAGCATCCAAGACTATATACCAGGAAGCGGTTGAGGGATCAGTTATAGTTGCTGGCTTAGCTGCAGGTGCAACTACAGCGCTAACCGCTTACGGAAGCGGCCTCTTTGCCGGTGTAGTAGCATCGTGGAGGCTTGGTAAGGCTGATTTAGACGATGTTAAGACAGCCCTTGAGGAATACGCAGCAAAATATGGTGGAGCGCCCATTTTGGCCGAGGACAAGGAACAACCCAAGAACGTAATAATTGAGAGACCTCACGCTTTAGTCTCTACAGAGCTTCAGGATGAAGCATACATAGACCCCTGCAACGATGTTCAAGTCAAGGATCTTAAACGGCTTCTCAAGACCCTCGAGCATTTTAAAATATTCACCCTAGCAGAAAGGCTTGGAATAGGAAGGGGGCCAGAACTTGGCAGGATAACACTCCAGACTGCTGCCCAGCTTGCCAGTGTTATTTCAAGAGTACCCGTCGATACGCTCGGTTTCCCCCTACTAACCCACCTTGTCAGGCCGGTAGAGGCTTGGAGGCTAGCCACCGGGGGTGCATCATGAGCAAGTCCGGTTTTACATGGGACTTCATAGTAGTCGGTGGGGGGCTGGAAGGGCTTAGCTTAGCATACCATCTAGCCAAGTTCAAGGCTAGAGTCTTGTTAATAGAGAAAAGAAGCGTGGGAGACCCCCATGCTGCTTTGCATGCATCAACCTTCCGCCTTCAGTATACTGCCCCTGAGAATGCACGCTTCGCTGTTGAGGGTCGCAAAACCCTCAAGAAAGTGGCTGGTGAAATCAAGGCTAAGAATACAGTCCGCGAAACCGGGGTTATTTGGCTTATGGACGCGAGAACAGCTCAGAAGTTCAAGAGGTGGAACGTAGCATTATGGGAAAGGCTTGGTGCTGGAGTTAGAATTACAGAAGCACGACCAGTTGCGGGCATAGAGGTTACGCTTAATTTGAAGGCTTGGGAATACATGGCGTCTACAGACGTGGGTGGTATAGTAGACTTTACCGTGCTCTCCGACGCCTTAGCCCGGGCAGCGAAAAAGAAAGGCGCAGTCATAGCTGAGGGCACCGAAGTCTACAGTGTGGAGCATGACGGGGAAAAAGTTCTTGGCGTTATAGTTGAAAGGTATGGTTTAATTAAAACGAGAAACGTGATCTTGGCTGCTGGAGCATGGACTAGAAAGCTTATGGAGAGCGCAGGTTTAAGTGTACCCCTAGCACCTAAGAGAGCATGTTCTCTCTTCTTCGAGAGCCCAGGTCTTCTTGCCGAGAGGCCTATATGGGCTCCTCCCATTCAAGGCTTGCTAGTTCAAACGGGTGGATGGCTTAGAGTAATCACATGGAGCGGAGCGGGAGAATCTTTTGAGACAAAGCTGAGCTATACTTGCCTAAGGAACGGGATCAGAGTGCTCGATAAAATAATTACGGGTGGGTCATGGCTTCTGCTCGAGGCTGCCAGGGCCCACGTACAGCCAGTCTCGCCAGATAGGAGCCCACTAATTGGGAGGTCGAAGTTCTGGCCCGAGGGGTTATACGTATTAACAGGCTTCAGCGGCCACGGAGCATGCTTTAGGGTTCACGCTGGCCTAGTTTTAGCGAGATTCTTAGTAGAAGGTGAGATGCCAAGGGAGGCTAAGCCGTTTAGTCCCGATAGGTTTACTAAAGGCAACATTATTAGCGAGTCGCTTTCATTCTAGATTGGGCATGCTTGGGATTCAGCTTAATACATCCGTAGCACAAACCACTCTACGGACCCCGAACTAGCTGGTGTTCAGGCAATGTCGGGTGCCGCTAGGAGTGCTGGAAGGGTTAGGCCGAGGAAGGCTGTCATAAGGATCGGAGGCGTGACTGTAAGCGAGTCAAGCGAGGTCGCAAGTCCCGCTGATCTCAAGGCTCTAATCTTGAGGGCAGCCGAGGTCAGCGGGCTTAGAAGGTTTGACGTTAAGATTAACGGCAAAATAGTGAATCCCAGCGATATCGCGAAGGTTTTCGATTCGTCCGAGTCCCTGGACGTCGAGTTGATACCTGCCGATGTAGCCGCTTCCTGGAGAATTGAGAGAATAGCTAAGCCTGAAGAGCTACTGAAGTTTCGCCAGCATAACTAAGAGGCAGGAGGCTCTGCCCCTGAGGAGACTTGAATCCGTGGCAGTAGCCGGTGTTGGCGGTATAGGGAGCTGGGTGGCCTACTACCTCGCTATATCAAGGCTTGTGGATAAGATAGAAGTGATTGACTTCGATTATGTTGAACCACACAACCTTAACAGGACGCCCTATAGGCCGAGCCATGTCGGCCTACTCAAAGTCTACGCTATAAAAGAGTTAATCAAGGAAGTGAATGATCACGTCGAAGTCGTAGCCTACGATGTACCCTTAGAGCACGCCATTAACAAAATAAGGAGCCAAATACTTGTCGAGGCCACTGATAGCCTGTCACTTAGGCCTTTGCTATCAGAGTGGCTCGGCTCCGGCAGGAAACTTGTAACAGCTCACTACGACGGAGAAAGTATCACAATAGGCGTCAACGTCGTGCCCGGCGCTTGGGGGGTCAACGAGAGCGGCTACGCTACAGCACCTGTTTACGTAGCCACACCAGTTGTAGCTGCCGCACTTGTTGTGCATCTACTAACTTGGATTGGCGGCGGAGGCTTTATGGACGGAAGCTATACAATTAAGCTGACGCTGTCTGATATCATTAAAACCTTCACCGCTTGGAGGGTGTAGAGGTTGTCGTGGGGTCTAGGGGACTCGGTGATAGACGAGTCTAGACTTATAGAGACCCCGCTTGGATTCATTTATCCTTATAGATTAACGGGTGACTTCGTCTTCCTCATAATTACTATAAGCTGGTACGTGAAATCCACTAAATGC
>JALURD010000091.1 GCA_027057815.1 Acidilobaceae archaeon
CTGCTGGTACACGACTATCTTGGGGAGGCCAGTTGTACCGCTAGTAGTCAACATCACGTAAGGCGCATTGGGATCTGGGCTCCCCTCCACAGGCTTCGCTTCGCTTATGAGATCCTCGTACCCGTCGATGCCGACTTTCCTGGATTCCTCTGCCAGGCCAGCCAGTTTTTCGAAGGGCCTACTGTAGAGTATGACTTTGGGCTTCACCTGGCGGAACAACCCTCCTATGACGTGGGGTGGTAGCCTGAAGTTAACTGGGAATAGAATGGCGTTCACTAGGCTCGCAGCGTACGCCAGCTCCATAAACCTAATCGTGTTTAAGTCTAGAACGGCTACAATGTCACCCCTCGATACACCCAGAGACTCCAGGAGCCCCGCAGCCCTCTTGACTCTCTCAGCCATCTCCCTGTAGGTGACCCTGCCGTCTGGCGCCGCCACCTCTTTTTTAGGGAAGAGGCTAGAAGCCCTTAGGAGCGGGTAAACGGCGGACGCTATCAATGTCCTCAACCCACTATAAATCCACTCAAACGCTCGATTTAAGTCTTGATCATGACCCGGCACTTTCCACGCCTGAACCTCCCCTCATCCGGCAAGGGCTTCTATTAATGGGAGAACCTGGAGCCTGGTAAGCCTGCAGGAGTCCCAGAGACCCTCGGCCCTCCTCCATGGCCCCTCCAGCGCGTAGACTGCTATTGCCGCCATGACCGCGGCTGATAGGGTGACGAGGAGCGCTTCCACCGGGCCTAGGAGGAGGCTGGAGGCGGCTGTGACTATTAGGAGCGATGCGGCGGCGTAGAGCCTCACTCTGCCCGGCTCGCCTGTGGAGGGCTTAGGCTTCACGCAGGGTCTCCTGGACTCCCTAGCAGCGATGTATGCCAGGACCGCGGCGTTCTCGAGCGTGGGTGTCCTAGAGTAGGCGATGGACGCCCTAACTAGCCCCTTAATGCCCCCGGGGATCCCCCGGGGCACCTCAATGTGGCTCGAGGCAGCTCTACCCGCCTCACTTGGGGGTAGGTTTGACGCTATCCAGGCTATGAGGGCTCCCAGTATTTCACTCCGCCTTGCGGGGTTTCTGCGAGCCTCCAGGACTAGCATTACAATGTCGAGGAGCACCCTGGGATCCTTAGGAGCCAGTGGGGGTATGGGGGCTGGATCTGCGTCCTCCGGAATGTCGACACCAGCGTACCTGGCTAGCTGGGCCAGCCTGTGGACTGCAACCCGGCGAGCGTAGCCGTTAAGCCCCATTGGGGTACTATTGGACATCCGCCGCGCCCTCCCCGCGCGTCTCCAGGTAGATTGTGTAGAGGTCGAGGTACTTGTACCCAGTATCTGGTATGACGACTGCCACGTCACCCTCCAGCTCGCCCTCGTTAGCCAGCTTCTTGACAGCCGCCAGCACCGCTCCCCCGCTAGGTCCTGGCAGGATCCCGGTAGCCCGTGCAGCCTCGATCCCCGCCTCTAGGGCCTCCTCCAGCGTGACGTCGACCGTCTCCTCGAAGCCCGCGAGGTCGA
>JALURD010000092.1 GCA_027057815.1 Acidilobaceae archaeon
GTCCGTGAGCTGCGGCGGCGGGGCCTGCGTCAAGGGCTTCGGCACGGCATGGTGGGGATTCACGGGCATGAAGCAAGCCCTCCCAGACCCCCGTGTAGCTACGCGTATTGAAAAACATTACACTAACACTACCGGGGCCCCGGAGAGGTGCCTAGGGGCCTTGGTCCTAGTCTTGGCTGGCGGAGGGCTTTGGCCTGGATCTCTCACGAGGGAGCTTCTCGAGACGGCCTCAAGGGCTGACGTGGTGTACGTCGACATCTATACCACCCCCGGGGCTCCATGGCTTGCGGAGGAGCTATCAAAGGTAGCCGGGGGAAGGGTGGTCAGGGCTGGGAGGGAGGTCCTCGAGTCAGAGGCGGTCAGGATAGTGGAGGAGGCGCGCAGGGGCCTAGTCCTCGTCGTAGCCCCCGGTGACCCGCTGGTGGCCACCACGCATGTCTCCCTGCTTGTGGAAGCGGCTAGGAGGGGTGTCGGGTGGAGGATCTTACCCGGGGTTTCGGGTGTAGTGGCTGCAAAGGTGGCCACAGGCCTCCAGTACTATAGGTTCGGTAGGACATTCACCGTGCCGGGGCCATGGAGAGGCGTAAAGGCTTACAGCATAGTCGAGTACGCCTACACTAACATCTGCGCCGGGCTCCACAGCGCAATCCTCCTGGACATTGACGAGGATGGCAGACAACTCCCCCCTGAAGAGGCTGCCAGGATACTACTCGAGCTGGAGAGCGAAGTGGCAGGTGAGTACGGTGTAAAACCCTTCCTGGCAAGACTAATGGCTGTAATAGTATCGAGGGCTGGCCTGCCCAGCCAGTTAGTGAGATCCGGTAAGCTTGCTGACTTAGAGGGCGTGGAGTGGCAGCCGCCAGCAACTCTAGTCATCCCGGCCATTATACACCCGACGGAAGCCGAGGCCCTCCAAGCCCTCCACAACGTAGACCCCGGCCTCATCAAGTCCCACAACAACGCCATAGGAAAGGCTAGGGCCTCAGCCTGCAAAGCGCTTCTCTCCAGTCTAGGACTCGAACCACGATCTTAACATTACTGGCAAGCCTCGAATACCCCGGACCTTAAACAATGGTTAAGTCTAGATTATGAGTTACGTAGTACAGATTTATGCTTGCCATTTATTCCCTCAAAAACCTTACTCACCCTCTTGGGTGGCCAGATTGACGAAAGACCCCATTACAATCCCTGAGCCCTTGGCGCGGCGAATAAGGAGTGAAGCAGAGAGGCTAGGCATGACCAGCGAGGAGTACTTGATCGATCTCGTCGTTCAAGGCCTTGACCCGCCTGAGAGGGCTAGGGAATATGCTGAATCAGCGAAGTTCCTCGTTGACCAGGCGGGTGAGGAGCTTAATAAGGGTGATCTGCGCCAGGTAGCCGAGAAGCTTTGGGGCGCAACAGCCTTAGCGGTCGAGGCATATGCAGCTTGGAGGGAAGGCAAAAGGCTGTCAAGCCATAGGGATCTCTGGGAGTACAAGGAGAGACTAGTGGCTGAACTGGG
>JALURD010000093.1 GCA_027057815.1 Acidilobaceae archaeon
GCGGTGGGTGGTAGCGGGGGGTGGATTTGAACCACCGACCTCGGGGTTATGAGCCCCGCGGGCTACCAGGCTACCCTACCCCGCTAGGTTACCCCGCCGAGTCTATGGTTCCCACTCTGGGGTTTATGAGCCTTTCAGGTGTTTCACTATTTTGTTGAGCCTCTCTAGTTTCTGTTTAACCTTCATAGCTAAAGAGTCTTCCTGGTCGCCCAAAGCGAAAAGGCCATCGGGGTCTAGGAGTGCTGTAGTGCAGTCCCTAGGGGTGGGCGTTATTTTTATTACTAGAGAGTCGCTGTATCGGCCCTCGTATGCATAGATAAAGAATGATTCTCCGTCGTAGTCTACTATCGCCTCTACGCATTCGCCTTTATCTTCTGTGGGGTAAGTTGTTATTCCTAGGCTCTTTAGGTTTGTTAGGATTGCTTCAACCTTCTTCTTCAACGTCAGCATAGTCCACTTCCACCCCTAGGAGTTTCGTCGTTTCAACCTGTGGGCAGTCTATTTCAGCGCCATCAACTTCAATGTCGTATTTGGCTATGAATGTGCAGAGGGTATCGGCTGGAATCACGGCTTTCTGGCCATACTCAGTTTCAATCACGGCCAGAGAACCTTTTACTTCGACCTTGGCTTTGACCTTACCCATAACCCCTGCACCCGCATCCCTTAAAGCTATACGGTAGAGCAGCCTATATAGTAGACGCGGCCTTAACCTGCATTATCCACCGTTAAGCTGCCATGAAGGCTTGAGTAGTACTGAAGGGTCCGGACTAGCCTTGTAGCTGCTTGTGTCTAAGCTCTATGCCTTGTTTTTCGCTGTTGATGTGTTGGTTGTTGGCTGGATTAGGCTTCTAGGACGGGGACGTTACTGTATTCCATAACCGTACGTATATTCTTCCTCTCCTAGCTCGCGAGCCCTTCTCCTTAGAGCTTCTGGGTTCTTTATCTTGGGCGTTTCCTCTGGCGGTATATACTCTGGGAGAGAGTACCTTGTCCTGGTGAGCTCGGCTATTTCGCCCCTGGCCTTCAGGTGGCTTAGTATCTTCCTAAGCCTGTCCTCACCGACTACTCCCTGGAATATTGCCTTAAGCTCTCTCCAGCTGAGCGGTCCCTTAGCCTCATCCAGTATTATCTTAACGAGGGATTCAATTGTGTCGTCGGGGAGAGCTGTTGTCACCTCGATTCCGGGCTCCTCAACTAGAGGCGTGAAGACGTTCTTCACTCTACTCTGTAGCTTCCTTCTCAGTCGCTCCACTACATCTTTCCTCACTTTTACACCCACTATCGCGCTCATACTACTCACCTCCTGGGCACCTATACCCTAATGTAACAGTGTTCAACTAACCTATTTAAACTCTCCCTATACCTTTATAGAGGAACCCACTAAAGGGGGCGCGGCGGCCGCCTCCAGGCGAGAGTATTGTGCAGGGATTAATGCTCACAGTTAAACCGCTCACGCCTCAACAGCCCTTGCGGGTGCCATTAGAGTGCCGTCGAAGTGGCTACTTTTCCCCGGGCGCGCTACAGCCCTACTCCTGGGTAACGAAGCCATAGCCCGGGGGGCCCTTGAGGCCGGTATTGGCTTTGCATCCGCGTACCCTGGGACTCCTTCGACGGAGATAGTGGAGTCCCTAGCCTGGGCGGCTCAGAAATTTGGAATTCACGTAGAGTGGAGTAGTAACGAGAAGGTGGCGCTCGAGGCTGCCTGGGCGGCGAGTGTCTCGGGTGTCAGGGCTCTAGCGGCGATGAAGCATGTCGGACTTAACGTTGCCGCCGATGCCTTCATGAGCATAGGCTATACCGGCGTTAGAGCGGGGCTCGTGATAGTATCTGCAGGCGACCCGGGGATGTGGAGTAGCCAGAACGAGCAGGACAACAGGTACTACGGCTTACTAGGCTACATCCCCGTATTTGAGCCCTCAGACCCGGGTGAGGCGAAGGAGCTCACGGTTAAAGCTTTCGAGTTCAGCGAGGAACACGAGCACGCAGTCCTCATGATAACCACAACCAGGGTCTCCCACGTTAGAGGCCCTGTCGAGCTGAAGGATCTACCGAAGAACTTCAAAACAAAGGGGTGGTTCGACAAAGACCCCTCCCGGTTCACTTTAGTTCCACAAAACGCCAGAGCCAGGAGGGAGCATCTAGTCTCTAAGTGGGAGGCCATAAGGGACGCACTGTCCAACCTACAGCCCTTCAATAGGATAGAGGGCGATGGGAGGATCCTCATAGTCGCTGACGGCGTCTCGTACTTATACGCTTCCGAGGCTGCAGAGAGGTTGGGCATCGATGCTAGGATGCTTAAACTAGCAACCCCTGTGCCACTACCGAAGAAGCTAGTATTGAAGGCCCTAGAGGACGTTGATAAAGTCCTCGTCGTAGAGGAGCTAGAACCCATCGTTGAGAACCAAATTAAGGCCCTAGTAGCGGAGGAGGGTCTAGACATTGAAGTTCACGGTAAAGACTATACTGGACTTACGGGTGAGATGACCCTGGAGAGAGCCGCCCGCTCTATCCTTGAATTCCTAGGACGCGGTGCAGTAGATATACCATGGAAGCCTGTGGATGACGGTGGCTTAGCAGGTAAACTACCACCTAGGCCTCCTGCAATGTGCCCTGGCTGCCCTCACAGGGCCACATACTATGCATTGAGAAGGGCCGTCAACGCTGCTAGAGTGAAGCCCGTGTACAGTGGAGACATCGGATGCTATAGCCTAGGGGTGCTTCCGCCCTTCAGGGAGCAGGACATGCTCATAGAAATGGGTGGCAGCGTGGGAGCCGGGCACGGCTTTGCTAAGGTACTCGATAAACAAATTGTAATCTCGATAATAGGCGATTCAACCTTCTTCCATGCAGGCCTGCCCGCGCTGGCAAATGCTGTCTACAATAGGTCACCACAGCTGGTGCTTGTCCTAGACAATAGGGTTACCGCGATGACCGGCGAACAGCCTAACCCGGGAACCGGGATTAACGCTTACGGCGAGCCTGCACCAATGCTTAAAGTGGAAGACATAGCCAGAGCCATGGGAGTAGAGAAAGTTGTAGTCTTCGACCCATTTAAGATCAAGGAAGCCACCAAGGCCCTGAAGGAGGCCATAGAGTATGTGAGGGACAAAAGGGCGCCTGCAGTCGCGGTCGCCCGCAGGGCATGTGCGCTTGAGGCTACAAGGAGGGCTAGGAGGGCTGGGATAAAGCAGCCGCTATACCAGGTAATAGACGATAAATGCACCGCATGCGGCGTGTGCTATAATGCCTTCACCTGTCCGGCGATTGAAGTCAAGGAGAATGGCAAGGCATGGATAAACCCGGACCTCTGCACCGGATGCTCTGTATGCGCCGAGGTGTGCCCGTTCAACGCTATAGTGAAGGTTGTAGAGGAGGGTGAGGGCTGGGATGACGTATGGTTCTAGCGGGGGGAAGCTAGCCTTGACTGGCAGGAGCTTAAACATACTCATAACCGGCGTGGGAGGACAAGGCTTAATCACTTTAGCCACGCTACTAGCTGAGACCGCTATCTATAGAGGGGTCAAGGCTCTAATCGCTGAAACTCACGGGTTGAGTCAGAGAGGCGGTAGCGTTGAAGTCCACGTTAGGCTCGGCGAGGTTAAAGCTCCTCTAATACCTCAGGGAGGCGTTGACGTCCTCCTAGGACTAGAGTTAATAGAAACTGCGAGAAGGCTCAAAACGCTCTCAGAGGACGGCGTGGTGCTGACTACTGATATAATGCTGAGGCCTGGCCTTCCAGGCGTTAAGCTGCCCGACAAGACCTCGCTGATAGAGTCTATGAAGAACGTGGTGGGTGACAGGCTGATAGTTGTACCGGCGTCCAAGCTAGCGCGGGAGGCGGGAGGCCTACTTTACGCCAACACCGTCATGCTAGGCGCTCTGGCAGCGAGCGGGTTACTAGACGGTCTCGTCGACGTAGAGGACTTGAAAGCTGCCGTAGCCAGAATGAAGAGGGCAGAGGAGAATATGAAGGCGTTCCAGCTAGGCTTTGACTACTGTGCCGCTACCTGCAGGCGCGGTAATCCCTGAATCCACACGGTTCGATCCAGGCACAACCCAGGTGATCTCTCTTAACTCCCCCAACAGGTGCCTCTGTAACGCTTTAAGCACTATAGCCTCCACCCTATCCTCGTCGGAGTCGCCTAGTTGCATCAGCCTCCTCTCTATCCAATCCAGCTCGGCTACAATCTTGTACGCCTGGTCAGCCAGGAGAGTCGATACCCTCAGCTCTACTAGCTCGTTCACACCCATCACCGTAAAAATATACTCTGAGCCGGGGATATGCTGTGTAAGTGCAGGTAACACTGCAGGACTACCGGAACCCGTTGATAAATACTCCTCAGAATAATTACGTCATGCGGTATAACTGCAATGACAGACGCTGATTTTTAAATTTAAATTAAAATTAAACGTCTAGAAATCATAAAGTATAAACTGCAAGCTTACTTAACCTTCACGGATTTGACCATGTGGGGGATCTAGCCCGGAAAATCGCGTTGCGAGTCCATCTTACTTCCTCGTAATCTCGACTTTAAGGGATCCCTCTCTAAGGAGTATCTTCGCTTTAACCCCTCCAGTGGCGGTTACGAGGCCCGTCGTGAAGGGCACCGTTATCATGTTAATAGAACTTGTCGCCTTGGATTCAATTAGTAACTCTTTAACCCTTAGTCTTCCCAGTCCAGGTAAGTAAACATTTATTCCATACTCGTCTACCTCGAATTTTACTGTAAAGGTCTCAGCTTCAACAACCACGTAACCCTCGTACTCTTTAATTGATTGCACAGTCGAGCCCAGCGAGTCTAGTACCAGTCTAGCCCCTTCCCTTTTAATGGCGACAGTGTCCCGTTCAACACTTTCAACCGAAGGAGGCTCACTAAAGGAAGCCTCAAGAGTTACCCCTTTCTCAGAATCCACCCGAGTTTTAAGGGAGTCCGCCCCCACCACAAGGATGTGCTCCCTTACATACTCCCTACCCGCAACTACTACCCTAGAATTCTCGACCTTGACATCGATGCCAGCTGAGGGCTTCGCAAACATTTCCGGGCAGACCCCCTTTGCCTCTAGCTTTCATCCAACGCTTATTTATTATACCCCCATATCTCCCTGTAATAAATCCATGTGTCTTGTTACATTTGTAACAATGCAGCTAAGGCACAACGTATTTAACCACTGGTTTAACTCCCACTATAGT
>JALURD010000094.1 GCA_027057815.1 Acidilobaceae archaeon
TGGCAATCCTGGTTGATTTTTTTCTTCGTGGATTAGGGAACTACTCTAAGCCAGAGTACTCTTTTGAAATCCTCATCAAACATTATGATAGTATCTATTCCGTAATGCTTGCAGGTTAACGCTATAATTGAATCACTTGGAGTTAATCGATACTTTCTTATAGTCTCCAGTAGCTCCTTGGGACTCGGCATAGTCTTTTAAAAACCGTTACATCGAACTCGTGGAGCATCTCGGTATACTTTTCCAACATATCAGATGCGAAGCCCAGTCCTTTCGTCCGTATATATATTCTTTCAATTTACTGAGCTTCCTAATGCCTAGCCTCTCCTTCGCTAAGCGTCTTATTATCACGAACTCTACCTCATCGATTATTCCGACGGTGACTGCGAGGTCGGGGTGCAAAGCTAGGAGTTCCTCGGCTTCGTCTGCTCGTTCTCCATCGAAGAGGTATTGAATGAAAATGTTAGTGTCCACTAGCTTCAAGCTCTTCTAGCCTCCTTTTTAGAGGCGCTCGAATTCTGCCTCGAGCAGGAACTCCTCTATCTCCTCCTTGCTCGCCTTGCCTAGTATACCCCGGTACTTCCTAAGCTTCTTGACTCGGTCTTCGTATCTTTCCAGCCGGACAAACACCTCCTCGCCTTCCCTTAGCTCTACAGGATCTAGGAGCTTCAACACGCCGTTCTTATATATCGCTCTAACAACCTTGGACAATCCTTCGGATACACGAAACACTACTATGACGCTTCAACCCAATATGCTTTTACTGGTACATGGGGTTTCCAGAATTTCATAGCTGATTTCATAGCTGATAATCATCTTTGAGGTTCGAGGAGTATTTCCAGTCTATGGTTTCCACTGGAAACTCCTCTTAATATCCTTGGCCTTCAGGGCCACTGGGTTCCGGGTTTAAGCCTCTACGGGCCCGCTGCAATTTGATATTTTCCGCTTTCACAATATCTAAAAGCGTGCTTTGAAGCCTGAAGGTAAGGGTTGTTGGTACCTCAAGACTATGTGTTCTTGGGGGTGTTGGTTTGTGTCAAGAGTTGTTCGTGCTCGCTACGAGGAGGGTGTCTTGAAGTTGCTCGATGAGGTAGACATTGAGGGAGGTGAGGAGGTAGTTATAAGTATTATTAAGAGAGGTATCCGCTCTGCCCTCCACAAATACAAGGGCTCTTGGAAGGGCTAGCTTGGAGGAGCTTCTCCGGCTAGAGGAGAAGGCACGTGCCCAATGAATGACCTGGTTTACCTAGACACCAGCATTGTATCATGGAAAGTCTCGGTAACTGAGAATGAGAATGTTAGTCCCTGAGTGCTGGAGGCCTCTTCTCCAGAGCCCTCCTCCTCGCCTCCTCTATGATCTCGTCTACTCTGTCGAGGAAGTCTGGGGGTAGCTTGGTGAATAGGGGCTTCACCTCGCCTAGCCTCGTGCCTGGGGGGACTGGCTTGTCGAGGTGCTCGTCCCACACCGCCTGGTGCACGCTCCCCTCGAGGCCTAGCATTGACCAGAGGGTCTCCGCTGTTCTGGGCATGAATGGGGCTAGGAGGTGGGCTAGCTTCTTCGCCACCGCGGCGGCTGCGTAGAGTGAGGCTTTGGCCTCCTCGGGGTTCTCCTTGAGTAGGGCCCATGGTTGCCTCTCGTTGAGGTACCTGTTCCCCAGCCTCGCAACCTCGAGGACGTGCTCCGTGGCCTGCTTTATTTTGACCTCGTCGAGCGCCTCGGCCGCCCTCCACGCAGCCTTACCCGTTTCCTCTATGAGCCTCTCCTCCTCCTCGGGGAGGCGTCCTGGGTTGGGGACTACCCCGTCGAGCCTCCTCTTTATGAGGCTGAGCACCCTGTGCACGTAGTTCCCTATGTCGTCGTTAAGCTCGCTGTTGACTATCCTGTAGAACTCCTTCCAGGTGAAGTTGGTGTCCCTGGCCTCAGGCCTCATCCTGGCGAGTGCCCAGCGCCAGTAGTCTGCCGGGAGTATCTCTAGGGCCTCGTCTATCCAGATGCCGATCCTCCTGCTCTTGCTGAACTGTTGGCCCTCGTACATGAGGTACTCGGTGGCGCTTATCCTCCAGGGTAGCACGTAGGGATCCCCGCTCGCTATGAACATGGCGGGGAGTATGATGGCGTGGAATGGTATGTTGTCCTTGCCGATGAAGTATATGGTCTTGGTCTCCGGGTCGAACCACCACTTTCTCCAGGCCTCGGGGTCCCCTGTCTTCTCCTGGAGGATCTCCTTCGTAGCGCTAACGTAGCCCAGGAGGGCGTCGAACCAGACGTAAATGGTCTTACCCTCCGCCCCGGGGAAGGGTGCGGGGATCCCCCACTCCACGTCCCTAGTCACGCTCCTCGGCTTCAGCCCCTGCCTGGCCCACTGCAGGCTGTAGTTCCTCACATTATCCGGCAGCTCCCTGTTGGACTCCAGCCACTCAAGAACCTCCCGCTGAACCTTCGAGAGGTCTATGAACCAGTGCTTGGTGACCATGTAGATCGGCCTGGCACCGCATATGGAGCACTTCGGGTCTATCAGCTCGGTCGGGTGGAGGAGCCTCCCGCACTCGTCGCACTGGTCACCACGGGCCCCCTCGAAGCCGCAGTAGGGGCACTTCCCCGTAACGAACCTGTCGGGGAGGAACATCTTGTCGTTGGGGCAGTATGGGAGCTTCTCCTCCTGCTCGAAGATGTATCCTCTCTCGTAGAGCTTCTTCATGAACCACCTGACGAACTCCCTGTGCACAGGGCTCTCCGTGCGGGAGTAGTTGTCGAAGCTGATACCCCACTCCCTCCACATTTTTACATCGTACTCGTGGACCTGGTCGGTGAGCATGCGGGGCGGGATCCCCTTCTTCCTAGCCTCAAGCTCGATGGGCGTGCCGTGCTCGTCGCTCCCGGACACGAAGAGGACCTCGTGGCCGCGGAGCCTAAGGTACCTGGCGTAGATGTCAGCGCTCAGGATCGAGCCTATAAGGTTGCCCAGGTGGGGTATAGTATTAACGTAAGGCCATGCACTCGTGACTATGAACCTACCCAGCCCCCCACACCCCCTCAGCCCACACCACGCCGACGGCTTACACCTAATACCTTTTAACAAACCACCCAAAGGCTAGCCTTAAGCTTGCAATAGTGAAGTAGGGGACTCATTCTCCTCTGGGATTCGTGCAAGGAACTCCTCTTCAATGTTTTATTAAGTTGCTCTAACGAATAGTGGCGTGGCCTAGGAAGCTAAAGGTGTGCATGTTGACCAACGTTCCTAGGCAGGCGTTTGAGAGGTATATTAGGGAGGCACTAGACGCGTTAAGGGAAGCCGAAAGCATAGTCAATGGGCTAGATTTGGACAGGTTTATAAGGGATAGGAGGGCAAGGTTTGCTTTACGCTACTCTGTAATACTTATGGTTGAGGCTTTAGCGGATTTAGCAGTAGCGATCCTGGAGAAAGACTTCAACGCGGCGCCGCAGAGCTATCGTGAAGCGTTCACGCTCTTGGCGGAGAAGGGTGTTGTGGCCGCCGAGCTAGCGAGTCGAATGGAGAGGCTGGCTGCACTTAGGAATATGATTGTTCACAGGTACTGGACGGTGGATGATGCACGTGTGTATAGGGAAGCTAAAGAAGGTGGCCTGGAAGCGGTGAGAGCTTTCATTGAAGAGGTGAGGAGGTATGGGGAAACTAAGGATCCTTGAAGAGTCGTCTAGGATGCCCAAGGTCATGGATTATAGTGAGAGAAAGAGGATTCTTGAAGAGCTGAGGGGGATCCTCACCCCCAGGAGCGAGGTGGCACTCGCGGTAGTCCACGGAGGCTTCGTGGAATCCAGGGTTTTTAGGGACATAGATGTAGCAGTCTTCACGGGCCACCGCGTCCCAGTGGAGGAGGAGCACGTCTACGCCTCCAGGTTATCGGATGAGCTAAGGGAGGTAACTGGAGGCGCATTCGTCGACGTCACTGTGATCGATAATGCTCCTCCGGGGTTTGTAGTTAACGCCCTCTCAAGATGCGTGGTCCTCGTGGAGAGGGTCCCCGGCCTCCGCCTGCACTTACTAATAAGAGCCGCCGAGGACCACGATCGCCTGAAGCAGTGGCAACGGGAGAATTAAACGCAGGGAACGCCCAATCGAGACGCATGAAGCGCCGGGTTCAGCGCCCCCGGAGGGGACCTCCCTTAAGGTTTTAGGTTTCTAAGCGGTGTTAAGAACCGTGTGGGCTCCAGAGTGGTGATCTATAGCTGTCTACGTTAGAGTGTTTGATGCAACTTCTTCCACGATCCTCTTCACTCTCTTGAGGACCTGCTCCACGTGCGACCGTGTCCACCAGCCTTCATAGAAGCATACATACATAGCATTAGCTTGCGTCCAAGCGTAGCTAATCCAAACACCGGGTTCTTCCATAAACTTTGCCGAGCACCCTCATAGTCCGCCATAGCTCGCGGAGCGCTCGCCATCCCTCCACGCGGCGTATGCATTACACGGCGAGTATCGCCCCCCAGAGCTTCTCAGCGGCTCGGCGTGCATCTCCCCTCTCCAGCTCTTCTCCGACCGCTTCAAGTAAATCCCTGGCCATCCCCGGCGTACTCCCTAGCCCTCTCGGGGGATCAATGCCTCCCAAGAGCATCTACAGCACGTACTCCTCCAGGCTAACGCCCAGACCCCCGGCCCCTCTTCCAGTCTTCAGCCAACGACCTTGGAAGCCTAATTGTAACGGCTCTAGCCACCCAGCAATTCCCCGAACTCGTCCGAGAGTGACACCTAATACGTTAAGCCAGCAATATTCACAGCATCGGAGACGAGCATTACAGTGTAGTCAGCCATGAGGCTGGTCTTCACCCCCGCGCACTTAAGGCGGGTCTGCCGAAAACTCCTTCATCACTCTCCGGGGTGACCCGAAAACGTCATAAGCGTTAATATCATTATAGTCCCACATTCACCCTCTTCTCGTGCCCACCCGGGTTTGTCTTCATGGACACCGGGGTCAGTCTAATATCGCCCGGTTTATCTTCTTTTTCACCGGGTGGTGGAGCTAGTGTCCAGGTGGAGTTCTGGAGAGGTGAGGGTTGTCAAGGTTGCGAGTAAAGGTGCCATCTACCTGCCCAGGGACGTTCTCGAGGAGTTAGGCCTCGAG
>JALURD010000095.1 GCA_027057815.1 Acidilobaceae archaeon
AGTGTTAGGGGGTCCGCTACTGGCATAGCTGTGGCTACAGACTTGGGGTCTATCGCAAACCTTAGCATCGCATATGGGTTCTCCTTGGCATGGCGGTGCATCATTGCAGGCCAGTATGACAGTGTGTCCCTTGAGACCCCGTATTCCTCCATGTAAAGCCTAGCTTGAAGGCCGGCGTGGGCTGCGTGGCCTATATTGTATATCGCCTCCACCTCGGTATCGTATATACTCTGCATGTCCCTATACACACGGCTACTCACGAAATCAGTGAGCTTATCTACTCCAACAACAAGGACTCTAGAGGCCTCTCCCGAGGCGATTAAGGAGTGCGCAGCTTTCAGGCCTGCAAGTCCCGAGGCCTCACCGGACTCAACTGACAGCACTCCAACGCCGTGCAAGCCCAGGTGGCCCGCTACATAGCCTGCAAGGTCAAGCTGGCCCGACTCGACGTACTGGAGAGCACTTGAGACCACTAAGTAGTCCACGTTGCCTCCAGCACCCTTCAAGGCTTCACTGGCCGCCTCGGCGGCTAGGTCTCTAAGGCTTTTCTCATAGTGCCTCCCAATCTTTACCATACCCACACTTTCAACGTAAACCTTAACCATGCTAGTCACCCCTATTACTTGATTACTCTTAGTATGCCTCTCGACCTGGAATAGACTGCATAATCTATCTTCTTGGACCTAGCCAAGTAATCGTCGAAAGCTGGAGCTAGCCCGCGGGCCTCCTCTATTTTATCTGTGACCACAATACTGTAGGCGTCGGCTCCAGCGCCGCTACCGAAGGGCGCTAGTAGTATTCTCTGGCCCGGCTTAGCCTGATCGAGTACCCTGGTCAGGCCTAGCAGAGCGCTTGCGTTGTACGTGTTCCCTATGAAGGGTGTGACGAGGCCTGGCAATATCTTCTCCTTCGGGAACCCAAGCATCTTACCAACTCTTAACGGGAACTTCCCGTTCGGCTGGTGGAATATCGCGTAGTCGAAGTCGTCAGGTTTAAGGCCTAACTCCTCCATGAGGCCTCTCACCGCGCTTACGATGTGGTGGAAGTAGGCAGGCTCGCCAGTGAAGCCTTCCCCATGAAGCGGGTACGGCTGAAGGCTTCTCCTCCAGAAGTCGGGAGTGTCCGTCACGTAAGTGTAGCTGCCCTCAAAGTAAGCTACGCCACCGTCCCTCGGTCCTAAAACAAAGGCGGCTGCACCGCTGGACGCTGTGAATTCCAGCACGTCGCCCGGGTTCGCTTGTGCGGTGTCGCTTCCAATGACAAGACTGTATTCTACGAGGCCACCGGCGATCATGCCTATGGACGCCCTCATGGCCTCACTCGCCGCGCGGCACGCGAATTCTAAGTCGCTAGCCATGGTCTTCGGCGTTATCCCTAAAGCATCAGCTATCACTGTAGCACTGGGCTTAACGGCGTATGGCTTAGACTCCGTTCCGAAGAAGACCGCCCCGATTTTTGATGGGGCAACACGCGCCCTAGCTAGAGCGTTCCTGGCAGCCTCGTAGCCCATCGTTAAGCTGTCCTCGTCCGGACCAGCCACAGCTTTCTCCTTCACATTCAACGCTACTGGCTGATGCTCTGGCCACCCCCAGATCCTCACTATCTCGCTCATAGGAAGACGATAGCGTGGGACGTAGGATCCCCACCCATGTATCGCAACTCTTTCCTCGGGTCTCAAGCAGCAAGGCACCCCTAACGTGGTTCCAGCCTAATGCCTAGGAGTCCGCTTAAGTCCGGGCTGAATTAAAAAGGTTTAGCCTCTCGCCTGTAGGATTATTAGTCTATTGACTAACCTTCCAGCTGAGTCACCTAGAGTAGAGCCAGCATGAGACGTAGTGTCCCTTCTCGACCTCCTCGAAGGGCGGCTCTCTCCTCGGGCAGTATGCCTCGAGCTCGCTCCTCTTCTCATCGAATGCCACGCAGCGCGGGTGGAACCTGCAGCCCGGCGGTATGTTTACCGCGCTGGGCACCTCACCCTTAATCCTAATGTTCCTCATCTTCTTCCTGTTCTCGGGGTCAGGCTCCGGTATAGCTGCTATGAGGGCCTGCGTGTATGGATGATAGGGGTGCTCGATGACCCTCCTCGCGTCTCCTAACTCTACTATCTTACCTAGGTACATGACAGCTATCCTGTCACATATGTACCTGGCGACTGCTAGGTCGTGCGTGATGAAGATATAGGAGACGCCAAGTCTCTCCCTTAGATCCATGAGAAGCTCGAGGATCTCAGCCCTAATAGAGACGTCGAGCATTGAGACGGGCTCGTCGGCTACAACAAGCTCTGGATTCAATATCATGGCTCTAGCGATTGCTACACGCTGCCTCTGCCCGCCGCTGAGCTGGTGGGGATACCTGCCCATGAAGTCTTCCGGCGGTACAAGCCTGACCGCTTCTAGAATCCTTGCGACAAGTTCAACCCTCTCCTCCCTAGTGAAGCCCAAACCGTGTATTATGAGGGGCTCTTCGAGGGTCTGTTCTATCGTGAACCTTGGGTTCAAGCTACCATAGGGGTCCTGATATATCATTTGGACACTCCTTCGGAGGGGCTTAATCGCGGTCTCAGGGAGTGCTGCAATGTCAACCACGCCACCCTCAAGGACCTCAGCCCCGTGGCCCCATAAGTCCTCTAATACACTCCTATTCGGCCTGAAGTATATGTGCCCGCCCACTATTGGAACAAGTCTTATTATCGCTTTACCAGTGGTAGTCTTGCCACAACCGCTCTCTCCCACAAGACAGAATACTTCCTTCTTCTTGACGGTAAAGGATATGCCATCCACCGCCCTCACATACCTTCTAGGCTTACCCGTTATAATGTCAATTATACCCCTTCTAAGGGGGAACCATACCCTCAAATCCTCGACTCTAAGAATCTCATCGGGGCCTAGAAGCTCCCTTCCAGCCTCCACAGCCCTCTCCACAACCCCTCACCTCTTCGCGTGGAGCCAACAGGCTACGTAGTGACCTTTCTCCACCTCAATAATTGGGGGCTCCTCCTCGTTGCATACATCCATCCTCATCGGGCATCGTGGGTAGAACCTGCAGCCCGGCGGGGGCCTCCTAAGGTCAGGTGGAGTGCCTGGAATGTACTCGAGCTTGTCGACGGGCCCTCTCAGTCTTGGTATGCTCTTCAGTAGGAGTCTTGTATAGGGGTGCTGCGGGTTATTGAATATCTGCTCCGCAGTCCCTATCTCGACGAGCTTGCCAGCATACATTATGCCTACCTTGTCGGCTAGCTCCGCTATCACGCTAAGGTCGTGTGATATGAGAATTATACTCATATTCTTCTCTCTCTTGAGCTTCTTTAGGAGATTCAGTATCTGCGCCTGGACGACTACGTCGAGAGCAGTAGTTGGCTCGTCAGCTATTACTAGTGGAGGCTCCAGAGCGAGGGCCATAGCTATTACTACTCTCTGCTTCTGACCGCCGCTTAGCTCGTGTGGGTACCTGTTAAGCATTGACCTGTGTAGCCCAACCATTTCAAGCAGCTCGGCAGCCCTTTCCATGGCTTCTCTCTTAGTCATTCCAAGGTGTTGTATGAGGGGCTCCGCGATCTGGTAGCCGATAGTGTAGACTGGAGTTAGAGCGTTCATGGCACCCTGAAAGACCATGCTAACCTTTCTCCACCTAATCTTGCTCCTCAGCTCCGATTCGCTTAGCTTGGCTACGTCCACACCATCTAGTATTATGCTACCGCTCACTATCTTGCCCGGAGGAGGGACGAGATTCATTATACTATAAGCAATAGTCGACTTCCCCGAGCCGCTCTCCCCCGCCAGGCCTAGCACCTCACCGTGATCCAGTGTAAAGGAGACCCCGTCCACCGCCTTCACTACGCCTGCTAGGGTGAAGAAGTAAGTCTTTAAGTCTCGGACTTCGAGCAGTGGCACCCGCCGTCACACCCCTACGTTGCCTGCTTGCTGGTCCCCAGCCAGGGAGCCCCACGTTGCCATCCATCATGTGGGGGTATTAAAGGGGTGGTTGGCGTTCTGTAATTCCATGGGTCTAGGCGCTGTGACTCAGTCCCTCGGCCTTACAGTGATTGCTAGGGCGCCGCGTAGAGTGGTTAAGGTATCCGGGCTACCCCTGATCGGCCATATAGCATTTGGCGTGATAGACAGAGGCACTAACGTCATCCAGGTTAGACCGTCAACATTGTGCCCGCACGCCTGCATCTACTGTAGCGTTGACGCTGGGCCCTCCTCTAGGTGGCGCCAAACTGAGTACATAGTTGATCCAGACGACCTTGTCAGGTGGGTGGCAGCTGTTGCTGAGGTTAAGGGGCCGGGGGTTGAGGCTCTACTGGACGGCGTCGGAGAGCCCCTGACTCACCCCCGCATTGCTGAAATAATATCGAGGCTGCGCGGGATCCCCCAAGTGAATCGTATTGCCTTAGAGACTCACGGAGGATTCCTATCAAGACGCGTCGCTGAGATGCTGGACTCTGCTGGCCTGCAGAGGATCAACTTGAGCCTGGATACTCTAGACCCTGAGAAAGCTAGGCAGCTAGCTGGCGTCCCCTGGTATGATGTTAAGAGGATTGTGAGAATCGTGGAATGGATAATGGAGAACACGAGTATAGACGTAGTCTTGACGCCTGTAGTGGTTCCCGGCATCAACGACTCCGAGGAGGACGTGGAATCCCTGGTTGAGCTGGCGAAGGGTCTAGGTCTAGGGACTAAGATCGGCTGGCCAACCGGAGTGTTGATCCAGAAATATGAGCCCCACAAGTATGGGAGGAAGCCACATGGAGTCAGGCCTTGGAGCTGGAAGCGGTTCTACAAATGGCTTAGGGATATGGAGTCGAGGCTTGGCTACCGCCTAATGGTTTCAATGCAAGAGATAGGCATGGAGCCCAGGCCCCGGGTTGTCAAGCCCTTCAGGGTCGGAGATAGGGTGCCTGTTAGGATATTAGGCCCCGGCTGGCTTAAGGGAGAACTACTCTCTGTCGACATTAAAGGATACAGGATAGTAACGGTCATTGGGAAGGACTGGATTAAGCCTGGGTCCCGCGTAGTCGCGAGGATTATTAGGGATAAGGACAACATTTACCTGGCAAAAGTATAGACTATAACTCCATCTATATAGAC
>JALURD010000096.1 GCA_027057815.1 Acidilobaceae archaeon
CTTGAAGAAGGGGCAGGATCCCTCCGGGTCTGCTGGATCTATGAAGTACTCCATCTCGGCTATAGTGAACTCTCTAAGCCTGATCATGCCTTGTCTCGGGCTTATCTCGTTCCTCCCCACCTTCCCAATCTGGGCTATACCTAGGGGGATCCTGCCTCTCATCGACTCGAATACCCTCTTGAACGCCACGAACATGCCCTGGGCCAGCTCCGGCCTGATGTACCCCACATCTCCCTCGTAGGGCCCAATCTGGGTCTTGAAGAGCAGGTTGAACAGTTTGACCTCCCCGAGCGGCCCTCCGCATACGGGGCATACGACGCCCTTCTCCTTTATTATCCTAGTCATCTCCTCCGGGCTCATTCCCTCAGCATTTATTCCGAGCTTCTCCTCTATTAAGTGGTCTGCCCTGAACTTCCTCCCGCATTTTAAGCACTCAACTATGGGATCTGTGAAGTGCTCGACGTGGCCGCTTGCCTCGTAAACCCTTGCGGGTCCTATGACGGGGGACTCTATCTCGACTACGTGATCTGCATGGTCTATCACGAAGTACTTCCTCCACTTCTCGAGTATCCTATTCTTGACCGCAACCCCTAGGGGGCCTAAGTCGTAGAACCCTGAGACTCCACCGTAGATCTCGTATGATGGCCAGAAGAATCCTCTCCTCTTAGCCAGTTCAACGAGTTTATCGTACAAGTCCGACTTCTCCAACCCGCAGACCCCGGGAGCTGGGTGGCTACGTCTGAGCCTCTTTAATGCCTTAGCAGTCTACTCGAGTGGAGGGTGCGCGCCTCTATGGGTGAGTACCTGCTATACGTCGAGGAGACTCCCTGGGCCTTCGGGGGGTCTCGGAGGCCTCTAGGGCAGTCGGAGTACTTCCTCCTCGGTGTGCCGCTAGACTCTACAGCTTCATACAGGACCGGGCAGAGGTGGGGCCCCGAAGCGATTAGAAGAGCCTCCGCCTACATCGAATTCTATAGCCTACGCGCGGGATTCGACGTTGACGAGATACCGGTCTCAGACGTTGGAGACGTTGCAGTAGTCTACGGAGACGCCTATGCGACACTCTCCAGAATCGAGAAGGTGGTCGACGCCCTCGCATCGACAGGGAGGATCCCCATAATCTTAGGGGGCGAGCACACTGTAACCCTAGGCGTCCTCCGCGGGCTCAGAAGAGCGGGGAGAACCCCATGCCTTGTAGTATTCGACGCACACTTCGACTTGAGAAGTGAATACGCGGGATCCAGGCTTAGCCACGCCACAGTTATGAGGAGGATAATCGAGGACGTTGGCCCAGAGAGAGTAGTGTACCTTGGCGTCAGAGGCTTCTCCCCGGAGGAGCTGGACTACGCCAGGAGGAGGAGTGAGGTGAGGTTTTACACCGTCAGGGATGTGATGGTGATGGGTGAGGTTAATGTTGCAGCATCCGCGAGAAAGGACCTAAAAGAGTGCAAGCAAATCTATGTCTCCATAGACGTCGATGTCCTTGACCCCGCATATGCCCCTGGGGTGGGCAATCCTGAGCCAGAGGGCTTCACTTCATTCACGCTTTACGAGCTAATACATGGAGTAGTTGACAGGAGACTTGTGGGATTCGACGTAGTAGAAGTGGCTCCGCCCCACGACTGTAGTGATAAGACGGCTGTAGCGGCTGCAAAGACCATAGTTGAGGTTATAGCGGCTAGAGAGGCGTCTAGACGGCGTAAACCCTCCTGATGTAGCCTGACGCGGGGTCCCTCATCTTTATGAAGATCCTGAAGCCGCAGTAAGGACAGTATAGGACAGGACGAGCCTCCAGCTCCTCCTTGAGGACCTCCCTGCCGCACCTAAGGCAATAGTACTTCACCGGCCTCGGACGTATCCCATACGGAAGAGCCTCAGTCTCGACAGCTTCAGCCTGATACTCATCCCAGCCTAGAGGTTCCCCAGCCATCCCGGATACCCCTCCCTACAAGCTACACCGTGCAGGGAAAGGGTATTAAGCCTCCCCTACACATTGAAATAGCCGGCTGTGGAGGGCCGGGTGGTCTAGCAGGCCATGAGCGACTTATCACTCTGCGGCGGACTTCCACCTGAGATTTGTGAGCAGCTCTCAGCAGAGGAGCAGATCATTAAGATAAGAGTCGAGAAGAGGAGGTTTGGGAAAGAAGTCACAATAATAGAGGGCATTAACGAGAAGGAGTTCGACCTAAAAAGGCTTGCTTCGCAACTGAAGAGCAAGCTGGCAACAGGCGGAACCGCCAAGAACGGCAGGATAGAGCTACAGGGGGACCATAGGTACAGAGTCAAGAAGCTGCTAGTCGATATGGGCTTCCCTGAGGAGAACATAACAGTAATTGACTAAAACATGAAATGGCAAAATTTGGGATATTGACCAATACCGAATTAACTATTTCGATAATAGCCTGTTTTGTATATCATAATAGAGACATATGAAGACCAGAGACCCTATTACCCGCCCCTCTTCTGACGGAAGTAGATTAAACTCCAGCTTATCTGGAGGCAGCCATAAGCTTTGCTTCTACTTTAGAGCGCTTAAGAGCCTCAAGCGCCTCCTCTATCCTGGCCTTCAGCGGCTCCAGGATCTCTCCGGCGGCGCCTTTTGACACTTCTAAGAGTGACTCGAGGAGCTGCACGCGTGCCTCTGGCTTGAGCTTCGCGTAGCCGTAGCGGCCGCCTTTCTCCCTGTACTTCTCCGGCTCAACCCTGGCCATGTGAAGCCATAGGGAGACCCAGGCTTTCAGGGCCTCCACGCTGCCCTCTGGAAGAAGCCTGGCCTTGGTGAGGGCTGGCCATGCTCGGTCCTTCTTGACTAGGGTGCAAGCCCAACAGCCCATCCTGAGCGACTCCATGCTCCCTGCGGCTGAGTATATCTTTCTCAGTACACTCCAGCGAGGAAGACCCCAAGCTGGGTTTCTTGACTCGATGTACTCCCACACATCATTAGCAGTCCAGTGTATGAGAGGAGCGTAGCCTTCGCCCCAGGGTACGCGGAAGCATGAGCCTACGGGGCAGGAGCGGGATCCCCTTCCAGGGCCCCGACTAGGGGATCCCTGCTTGGCTCTGGTTGCTCTGAGAGTTGACTCCTCGGCTCGGACCCCGGTTATCACGGCGAGCTCGCCGGGCTTGGGCCTCCTGCCGAGCCAGTCGAGTAGCGCACGCCTCGCGGGCCTGAGCTTCCACCTCTTCGTGCACCACCTGAACCTGTTACTCGGCGGAGTGTACCCCCTCGCAATCATTCCGGCGAGGTCCTCGCCCGGCGCCGGCTCCGCGGCCACGGCTGTGAGCGGGATCCCCTCACGGGATGCAAGCCTATTCAGAGCATCAATGACCCCCCGAGCGTAGCCCCTCAGGGGCGGAGGCTCCAGCAGCGTGTCGCTGTACACCACCAAGACCTCCGGGCACGAGCCCCTGAGGGATCCCGGGCAACCCTCCCTGAGGAACCCTACAACCAAGTCTACTACCACACTCGAATCCTTCCCGCCCGAGAACCCCACCAACCAGTAGGGATGTCTCGACGCAGCCCGGAGCACCAGCTTAGAGAACACGCTGGGATCCCAGCTATCCACTTAGCCATGCACCCTGAGAGAGTATGTCGGACTAGGCCTTTCAAAGGGTATTAAAAGGTAATACCCAGGAATCTCTCCGCACTATAACTTAATACTATCCCACCCTCTACATTGAAGGTTCCTTCGCCCCAAATATCTTGGGTAGCCTGACCCCCGTCTGGCCTTTATAGGTGCCCTGGTAGGGCTTCTCGGCTGGCGTGTTGAGTCTGACGAGGACTAGGTGAAGGAATCTATCGCCAGGATACAGTTTAACCGGGAAGCTGGAGCCTACGACTTCAATCGTCAGTTGGCCCTCGAACCCCGCATCCACGACTGTAGCGGGAATGTAGATGCCCGTCCTCGCCCATGTGCTCCGAAGGTTTACAAGGCCAGCAATGTAAGGTGGCAGCTTGATGTATTCAATCGTGTGTAGCAGGATGTGCTCGTATGGCTGTACTACTATCTCATCTGCCTCTCCGCAGTCGTAGAACTCGCTGGGCTCCCCGGGCTTCCTAGGGTCTAGAACCCTGTTGGTTCGCTTGAATCTGCAGTACTCTCTACCAAGCCTGAGATCGAGGCCATTCTCCCTAATCACTTCTTCGTCGAGGGGCTCCACGACTAACTCTCCAAGCGCTAGCAGGCCACGTATATCTCTATCGCTTAGTATCAAACCCATGCACCCCTTGAGAGCATGCAGGCTGGCTCCTGCCCTGGAGACCTCCTCCCTGTCACCGGGGATTGAAAGGGGTAAAGCTTGCTCGTATACTTTACCACTAACAAGTAGTAACCGGGGAGAAGCGGCTCTGACCTGGGGTCTAGCCTTATATTCCAGCCAATTATCCATGCACTTGTCCATGGTGGAGTGGCATGTCCACTGGCAGCCTAGTGAAAGCTGTAGCCCCCAAGTGGTGGCACAAGCTGTTCCTCCTAGTCGTGGCCATAGCTGCTGCCAGCCTTGCATTCAAGACAGTAGCTCTCGTGGCAGCTGCTCAGGAGCAGATGCCCGCGGGTCAGGGTCAGGCTGCTGGAATGAGCGCTGAGGGCTTGAAGTACTTAGCAGCAGGCCTAGCCGTCGGGCTCGCTGGAATCGGTGGAGGCTACGCCGTTGGTGTTGCAGGCGCTGCGGCTGCCAGCGCCGTGGCGGAGAACAGGGAGATCGCCGGTACGGTGCTACTCTACGTTGCCCTAGGCGAGGGTATCGCAATCTACGGCCTGCTAATAGCTATACTCCTGATCTTCGTCGCCTAAAGCGTCCACCATTAAACCCTCCACCCCACCCTCAGGCCTCTCCTGGTGGGTATCTTTGCAGGGTGCCCCTAGGGAGAGGTGGCAGAGCGAGTATCCTCGATGGTTCGACTGGGTAATTAGGGAGGCCGAGGTATACGATTACGGCCGGTACCCCGTCAAGGGTATGGGCGTGTGGATGCCCTACGGGTTCCAAATTAGGAAGAGGATCATCGAGCTAATAAGAAGGCTACTAGACGAGACAGGCCACGAAGAAGTACTCTTCCCCCTCCTCATACCCGAGCACCTGCTCAGGAAGG
>JALURD010000097.1 GCA_027057815.1 Acidilobaceae archaeon
ATACAGAGAAGCCCCATGAGGGCGTTAAGGGCTGGTTCCTAAACAAGTTCCACCTGGACAAGGTGGCCTGCCAGACTTGCCATATACCCTACATTGCCGACGGTGACTACCCGACCGAGTACTATAGAGACTGGAGCACCACCACTTTCCACCCAGACAAGAAGAGATGGAAATTCGCTATACCCAACCCCGAGACTGGTGACACGAGCGAGTGGTACCTTTACAACAACATAGAGCCCGTGTACGCCTGGTATAACGGCAAGAGGGAGGTCTACATATTCCCCGAGAAGGTTCAGCCCCTCAAGGGCTCAAGTTTAGAGTTAAAGCCATCCAACGGCGTTAGCGCTGGGGTGGTCTACTACGTAAAACCGGCTGGAAGCAAGGATGACCCGGACGCAAAGATATACCCGTTCAAGCTCCACAGGGCACTAGTCCCCTACTCCACAGTGAATCAGACCCTGGTCCCCATGAAGGTTGGCGTCGCGTTCGCCACCGGGAATGCAAAGCTGGCAGCGGAGATAGGAGCCAACGTTTCAGGGATTAAGTGGGACAAGCAGACGTATATAACCTACGTTAGGTACATGCAGGTTGACCACGGAGTCAAACCGGCCGAGGACGCTTTGGGCTGCTTCGACTGCCACGGACCAACCATTAGGAGGATGCCATGGCCCGACCTTGGCTATGGCAGATACCCCGAGATCGCGTTCACCCTCATAATAGTAGCCATAATAGCAATCATAGCTGGCATAGCTTGGCTCGCCCTGAGGCGGTAAAGGTAACCCTTCACTCCCCCGCGGAGCCTCTCCCTCAAGCGGCTAGCCTCCCTAAACATTTTTGCCAAGACGGGTCACTAGCATCGTCCACGGCCCCCTTAGGGGTGGGTGTAGGCTGTGCCCCTGTATGCGGTGAGGGTTAGGGGGATCTATGCCACCGCCTTAGCGGTACTATTCAGGGAGCGCGGGTTCCTCCTAGCAGATCTGAGCGACGTCTTAAGGTCTAGGCTCGACTTCCCCGAGGCGTCGAGGGCTCCTGACGTGACTGTGAAGAGTCTTGAGGATAGCCCGGATGAGCTCCTAGTCATAGGTTACCCTTGGGAGGCGGGGGTGGAGGCGGAGAAGGCGATAATCGAGTCCGTGGGCTACGCTTCAATAGTCAGGGGAAAGCTGGGTCTCTACACAGTGGTAGACGCGGTCAGCCTCGGCGGCTGCAGGGTCAAACTCCCTGGCGGCTTAGAGGGTAGGCTTGACTCCAGAGAGTGCCCCGCTGAGGGGGAGGTTGTGCGGGCCACAGTGGTTAGGGAGGCCGTCGAGCCGGGCGGGGAGGTAGTCCTGAGGCGTGAGGTGAGGCTGGTAGGCCCCCACGTCATGGTCTCCGCTCCGGGTAGGGGTGTAAGCTTCAGCGAGCACATTCGCGGCGAGGAGGTGAGGACGAGCCTCCTAGCAGCCATATTCGGGAGGGTTGACACCAATACTGTCCACGTGCACTTCAGGAGTGCAGCCAGAATGTCGGATCCCGAGAGCGTTGCAGCTGAGGCACTCGAGCTGGCGAGGAGGGCCCTCCAGCTATACAGGCAGGGGCCCGGGAGCGGTGAGGTCATCGTTGAGAGGGGTGAGTACATCAGTATAATTTACCTACCCCGCCCCGCCAAGGAGGTTATGGACGCGTTGAGGGCCAAGGTCTACCCCACAGTTGAGGCGCACCACACAATCAAGGCTGGAGGGAGGGATGAGAGCCAGCTGGTGGACTTCCTCGAGGAGACGCTGAAGGAGGGATCCTGCACGCCGGCATCCGGTAAAGCGGTGGAGGCTTTCATAGCCAAGAGGCTCCAGGGCAGGAGGGTTACAGTCGACCATAGGAGGCCCGACCGCTCGACCATACGCCTCGGACCCTTCACAGTGTCTAACGTGACAGTAGAGAAGGGAGTAATCAGTCTAACACTCGAGAGGACATTCACATCCCCAGGAATACTGGACGGCCTGAAGGTTGAGAAGAGGCCAGGCGACAAGGCCGTAACGCGGCTCTCAACAGGCTCATGGATAACTATACACGAATACCTGACACCTGAGGGCAGGCCTCTCGGGTACTACGCCAACATAAACACGCCCCCAGAGGTCTCGAGCAAGGGCGTCAGGTACCTGGACTTATACGTCGACGTAGTCAAGAGGCCCGGAGAGGACCCCGAGGTGATAGACATGGATGAACTAGAGAAGGCCTACAACGAAGGCATAGTATCAGAAAAGCTCTACAAGAAAGCAGTAGAGGAGGCCAAGAGGGCCGCCGGGATCCTAGCCCAATACCCATGAGATCTCCCAAGCTATACCCTGGAGGCTTAAGGGTAGGGGACCCCTCGGGCTCGTGGGCCTCCACTACTCTCTAGCCGCATGGTCTTCGATCACCTCCAGTACTTCCATAGTTAAATCGATGGGCCTGGCTTTCAATGTTATGCTACTAGTGCTTATAACATCAGGGTTGAGCGCCGCGTATTCACCTATATTCTCCAGAGTCACTCCTCCACTCACCTCGACCAAAACCCTACTCCTAAGCCCCCTGCGCTCCAGCTCGGCTAGGGTCTCCTTAACCTGGTCGGGCGTCATGTTGTCGAGCATTACTACATCGGCCCCAGCTTCAGCTGCTTCCACAGCGGCTTCAACTGATTCAACTTCAACCTCGACCTTGTGTATGAAGCTGGCCAGGCCCCTAGCCCTTCTCACGGCTTCTCGAACGCTGCCAACTATTGCAATGTGGTTATCCTTAATTAAAATGGCATCGCTTAGGCTGAACCTGTGGGTGTCACCTCCGCCAGCCTCCACTGCCTTCTTGGTTAGGGTAGCCAGACCCGGCGGGGTCTTCCTGGTGGCAGCGACCCTCACCCTTGGGTTGACCCTCTTGGCCCTCTCCACGAGCTGTCTTGTGGTAGTAGCCACTCCCGCCAGTATGCTGAGCAGGTTAAGCAGCGTTCTCTCCAGGAGGAGCACAAGCCTAGCCTCGCCCTCAATGTATAGCAGTACGTCGCCCCGGCTGAATTCCTCGCCGCTACGCTTGGCAGCCTCAGCGCTCAGCCCTAGGATCCTCAACGCTTCAGCTACGTCCTCTGTGCAAGCAGCTACCCCGGCCTCGTTAGCCCTGACAACGGCCTTGACCCGTAGCCCTCTCGGTATAAGTATCTCGCTCGTCAAGTCACCATGGGGCGCGTCCTCCCTAACCCACTCCATGATCTTCTCGGCGAGGAGACGCGGATGCATGGCCCTCACACCATGCTGAATGAAAGCTCTAGGGTCTCCCGGATCCTTGCGGCTATCCTGGGGTCGACTTTGACTACCGGCTTCATGGATTCAAGTGCTCTTACTATGTGGAGGAGCGTGTTCTTCTTCATGTTGATACAGACGGCTCTAGGGTTGACCGGGTACACTTTCTTGCCGGGATAGAGCTTCCTCGCCCTGTACACCAGGCCCTCCTCCGTGCCTAGGAGGAACTCGTCGCCACCCAGCTCGCCCACAGCCCTTATCATCTGGCTAGTGCTACCGACGTAGTGTGCGTGCCTTCTGGCTTCGGGAGGTACCTCTGGGTGTAGTATTAGCTTAGCATTAGGGTGCTCCCTCATAGCCTTCAGGACGTAGTACTCGTCTAGAAGGTACTCGTGGACTGGGCAGTGTCCCTCCCTGGGCACGGGTATCACAGTCTTACCCGTCTTCTCCGCGACGAATGACGCCAGATTCTTGTCGGGGCCGAATAGTATAACGTCTTCGTCGAGCTTGCTCACGAGCTTAACCGCGGACGAGCTTGTGACTATATAGTCGGCGTAGTACTTTGCCATCGCATAGGAGTTGATGTACATGACCAGCGGTGCCTTGGGGTAAAGCTCCCTATACTTCCTGATTGTCCCGAGGTTCATGAAGCCGGCGAGCGGGCATCCAGCCTTAATGTTAGGTATGATAACCTTCTTGTCGGGGTTTAGTATTGTAGCCGTCTCAGCCATAAAGTACACGCCAGCCAATACTATTACATCTGCGTCGGCCTGCATAGCCTTCTTCGCTAGCTCAAGGCTATCACCAACAAAGTCCGCGACATCCTGCACTTCAGGCAGCTGGTAATTGTGCGCCAGAATGACGGCCCTCCTTCTCCTTTTGAGTTGCTCAATCCTCTCTTGAAGCTCAGCAATGAATCCCATAGAGGGTTCACCAGCAGCTCCAACCACTAGCCCGTGGTTGGGGAATCTTAGAGTGGTTAATGAGCGTTGAAATGAGAAACACCTGTATACGATTGACTTGAATTAATTGAATACGTCGCATCTTGGGCAGGATTAGCTAAGGGATTGTGCGAGGCACGCTAGTAGGTATTACTAAAGACGTGAGGCGTGATATGCCTATGCTAGAGTGTATTATAGTGGATTATCTGGATAGGCGTCTGGAAGCCTCCTCGACCAAGTACACGGCATCCCCTGGATCTAGGCCTTCGCTCTCGAGCAAATTCCTGGCTTCCTCAATAGCCTCAGGTGTCTTGCCTCTCTTCTTGACTATCTCTACGATCCTCTCCATAAGCTCTATTCTCTTCTGTGCGAGGGGCTTGAGCTCTCCCCCAGCGTACTCTAGTTCACGCCTTTCCCACGACTTGGGTGTTAGGTAAACCCTGTAGACTGGCCCGGGCCTCCTAGTCCTACCCAGGTACATGAGCGGCCTGTAGGATTTAAGCCTCCACATCCCGCCACTGAAATCGTCCACAGCGTAGGCTGCTACAGCCTCGCCTAGGAATATGTCGTGGTCCCCGGCTTCGACGACCTTGACTAGCCTTAACTCCACGGCTGCCGCTGCCTCGGCAATTATCGGTGCGCCGAGGGCCTCGCCCCGGATTACATGGAAGCCAGCCTTCTCAAGCTTGCCAGGGAGGAACCTCTCTGAGACGTCGCCCAGGTACGGTGCCTTCTCGACGTGCCTGAAGTCTAGCAGGTTGAATGCGAACACCCCGCTCTCCCTGACGAGCCTGTAGGTATACCTCTCCGGTGCTATGGCAACGGCGAGAATGGGCGGGTTAAACGAGGCCTGCATCCACCAAGC
>JALURD010000098.1 GCA_027057815.1 Acidilobaceae archaeon
GGACGAAGCCCCGGAAAAGGGTGATGATTTGGAATACAACGAATACTTACCATTAGACTGTATCATAGATGCCCATACACACATAGCTAGGGAAATGGATCCCGAGGTTGTCCTAGAAAACCTCCACTCCGCAAGGGCTAGGGGGGCCGTTATCATAGGCCTCCCCAGGTTCGACTCGGTCCTAGCAAACCTGAGCATAGACCAAGTCAAGGCAGAATACAGCAGGGCAAAGAAGGTGCTGAGCAGGCTTCACCCAAGCCTGGCAGAGGATGGCCCTGAGGGGTTGTACTTAACAAGCCTGAAACTGGCCGCACGCTATTCAGGCAGCCAGCCAAAGCCTCCACTAGGCGACGGACTCACCGTTATAGCAGGCGTGGATTTAAGCTTAAACAGAGACAAGTTGCTTGATACACTCGAGAATCTTGCCTCTCGGGGTTTCAATGGCTTCAAGGTGATATCAACACTATACATGAAGCACCTGGACGACCCTGGCGTGGAGGCTGTCTTTGAAGCCGCATCCTACCTGGATGTCCCCGTGGTTGTCCATGCTGGCTGTGACCCTGGAGTGTGGGAGCTCCCAGCGTTCTGCCGCTACGGGGATCCCTCCCGCCTCGAGGGAATCCTAAAGCGCTACAAGGACGTGCCGACGGTAATAGCCCACATGGGAGGCTACAGCGCGTTTGCCCCAGGTGTGTTCACGCAGGAAGCCATAAGCCTCGCCAGGAAGTATCCTAACGTGTACCTTGACACATCAGCTGTGCCCGGCTACGTGGTAAGGATTGCAGTGAAGTCGCTACCACAGGGAAAGGTGATCTATGGGAGCGACTACCCGGTCATTGATGGTGTCGATGCGGCATACTTCGCTTTAATAGTGTGGAGGGCACTAGCCGCTGCGGGCTACTCCAGGAAAGCTATAGAGGAAGCCTTCCACGGCATAGCGGAGGAGTTGTTTGAGGTGAGGTGTGTGGATTGGAATGCCACGGACTAATAGCCACCATAGAGCATCCGGAGCTGGGTAAGCTTAGAGTCAGGACTCCGACCCCCTACGATAAACCCTTGATTGAGAGATTCCTTAAGAGACTCTCCGAGGAGACGGTGTTCCACAGGTTCTTCAGGAGGCTCAGAGGTACCGGGGAGATCGTGGAGAAGATGCTAGGCGGCAAGGACACGCTCCTATGCATAATAGTCGAGAGAAACGGCGAGGTAGTAGCTTGCGGGGAGCTCTACAAGACAACGTGGCCGGACGTCGCGGAGCCGGCAGTCACAGTGCTAGACGACCTCCAGGGGAAGGGCCTCGGCAAGCTCCTAGTCATGCTAATGGCCCACTGCGCCCTCAAGAGGGGCATAAGGAGGTTCAGAGCATACGTCCTACCTGACAACAAGCCCGTAATGCGGATTATGGCCAAGCTCAAGCCAGCACTGATCGAAGACTACGGCGACGTCCTACTCTACGAGATGAAAATAGACCAAGCACAAAGCGAGATCAACAGCATACTAGACTCCTGGAACATCAAGGACCCATAGCCCCAGCATACGACCAGCACATACATCGTGATCTATGCAGGAACAACTCATAGCCAGACACCCTTGGGATCCCCAATTGCGGTGGACCTCCACATTAATAATTAGTGACTAGTAGTCAAGAGGCAGTGGTCCACCCTTGCATTGCATTTACTCCTTTCCACAACGTCTTCGATAGTCTTTGCTCTACCTAGCCTGCCCAGGGCTCTATTGGCTATAACTTGAATCTCAGGGCACGGGACTCTCACGAAGACCTTGTCTGTTAATCTTACCTTCACGGTGCATGGGAGGAGGCTCTCGTAGGTTATGAGTACCCACCCATCTGAGTACTTCAACTGTACATCGGCTAGAATGTCAACTGTAACACCATCCAGCAGAGCCCTCCCATAAAAGCCCCTTATCGCGCTCCCTCTCCGGTATTTCACCGGCTTCACCAGGGCAACGCCTTGGCCAGGCCAGGTTATCATCATGTTTATCTTCTCCACGTCTCTAGAACGCACTAATACATCAACGTCATGTGGCTCAATGGCGGGGCTCCCAAAAGGTAGTCTGCAAGGCTTTCCAGCACTATGTACTTGATTCCATGCCTGCTTAGTATCCCATGATGCTTTACCAGAGCATTTACCACTCTATGCACTGGTTGTACACCCGGCTCCCACACAGTTAGGAAGGTATTAGTTTATTTTTATCTATTTTATTATCTATTATCATCTATTCTCCCTGCTACATTAGGCTATACCTTGTAGTAACTGCCAGGAGCGTTTAGTTTTATGGAATTACTTTCAGCCATGGCACCCTCTTAAAGTCCTCGTCAAAGGTTGCTATAGTGGTTATTCCATAATGTTTGCATGTTGCTGCTATCAGGGAATCGTTGGGTAGTAGCCCATATTGAGTGGCAATTTTGTTTGCTTCCTTTATTACCTCCATGGTTATCGGGAGGAATACAAGCCTACCCTCGATTGAAAGCTCTTCCAGGAAGGAGTAAGTAATCATGTATCCTCTAAGAATATCGGGGTCACGATTTGATAAAGCCGATTTCATATCGTAGAACCCGTATCTTCTATGTTTCTCGATGTATAAGAGTTTCAGGAGGTTAAACGATACCTCACTGTAAACGATAGTGTTAACCGCAAACCTTGGAAAGTTCTCTATTATGTACCGTGCACGTGAATCCCCCATAAAATAGCGGAGTATAACACTGCTATCAAGAAACGCTACTTCTCTCTGAGAGGTAGTCATAGTAATCCTCCTCCCTGAGGAGGTCAGGCTTCCTAGCCTTTACTATGCCGAAGAACCTCTCTACGCCCTTACTGCCCCCGGGCTCCTTTACCTCTACTACGAGTTCTTCGCCTTCCTTCAGCTCTAGCGGCTCAAGAGGCCTCAAGACTCCTCTCTCGTACCTGACCCTAATGATTCTGGACAATCTAGTCCCCATCATTATATTAGGTGTGTTTAGGGCAAATAGCTATTTCCCACACCATATAACATAATTTAATACGATATTTAATATCGTAGTAATAAAGTTGCATCATCTTCCGCCGTGATTATCATTATATGGTAGCGCTTCTGAGATGGATTTTTGAGAATAGGTATACCCTGATATAATTTGATATAAATGGGTATGAGGCTAAGCTTCTCCTGGCAGTTGAGCTTTATCGTGAGGGTAGACTAACACTCAAGATGTCCTTATCGGTAGAACGCGAAAATTCAGGTTTTTCGGAGGTCTTCGAGTTTACCAGGTGAGGCTGCATACTCATGTATTAATGGGGGTTTTCCAGGTCGTAACACCGTTCCGTGGGTGCATTGTAATGATAAACCTTCTTTAAGGCCTTGTAGAATATGAGCCACTCTCCTAGCAGCCATAATGGCGTGATGAACGTGGGCGGCGAATTCATCCATATAAGCCTGCCATAGAATTTATACTCGAGGTAATCTGAGAGTGCTAGGCTCGCCTGGGCCCCACTGAAGCCCGGCACCGGGAACATTAGCCACCTAACTATGAGTAGGGGTGCTATGATGTGTGCCACATTATCCGGGATAATCCATGATGGCCCTCCTCCAGCTAGTATATTGTTCAGTAAGAGCTCTAGGTCAAATATTAATGTCCTCCAGCAAACCGCTTGCCCCAGGAGGGGGAATGCTATGAGGAACCTGTAGGGCTTACTCTTAATCCTGCTATAGCCCACGAGGTACAAGCCTATGGCAGGGTAGATTAGGGGTGCGAACATCCCGAAGGGGCTCCTCGCAGCGAGTAATATCAGGGATACTATCGAGAAAGCCATTAGGGGAGGGGCCACTAATCTAGCAGCCTTAGTCGACGCTTTATGGAATCTAGGTGATATTTCGGAGGCGTCTATCCCGCCTAGTATGGGATCGAATACCCTATAGACGAGGACAGCGTATATGGCGTATGCTATGGGGTAGCCGAGTGAGGACCATAGGAGATACTTTTTCTCCGATAGGATGAACTCGTATAGCTCGTCACGAGCAGGACAAGAGATCATAGCACCCGATATCCATGCAGTGGCAAAGGGTGCGAGGGCATAGGCTAGCAGCTTAGCGTAGCGCCCTCTGCCTAGGAGGCTGGGAGAGAACGCCAGGGGAGCTATTATCAAGGCTACCGCGACATAAAACATGGTAGGGGCTAGGAAGAGTAAATGCCATAGCTCACTAACATTAACCCACGAATGAACGAAGAGACGCTCAGGTTTATCACAGGCCATTAAAGCCTTCCACTCCAAGCGGATAGCCCACAAGTACAAGGCAATCATGTACAATGCGAAGACTCTTATAAGCATGGAGCGCCGCATATTATGGCGTCTCCTAATAGTTAAGTATTTAAATACGATTATAATAAGTTTTCGCAAGCCCAACAATGCCTAGTAATAGATGTATATAACGTATCCGTCACCTCTCATCCATAAAGAATTAGACCATGAATCCTTAGCGACGGCCCCTCATCATTCCGCATCTACGGCTTTGAATAAATTCCTGGTTTACCACTAATGTTACCCTAGGGAGCGAGGGAAGCGCCTGGTAATGCTCCGGATTTAGCAATTAAGCCTAGAGTCGTCAGCAAGCTAGCCAATTACTACCTGGTAGTGATCGGAATTGTATCCCACGCTAAGGCTTTATTTTTCCCTTATTAACATTCCCTGATCTGAATAGCGTTATGGGTGAGGGTTGTGGTCCGCAGGGTTGTGGTTGAGATAGAGTTGGCGGACGACGTTAAGCTTGAAGAGTTGCTCAGGGGTGTGAAGTATCGTGTTCTTCGCGGAGGGCTTTGGGAGAGCATAGAGAAAGTGAGGAAGAGGTACATGGAGAAACTGGGCGGGTCGAGTAGCCTCGAGGAGTACGAGCAGTTGGAGGAGGAGCTATGGCAAGGAGAGTAATGGTGGACACAAACGTCTTCTACATTCTTCTTCTGGGGCCTCCCGGGGAGGCGCGCCGTGTAGCCGAGGCGCTAGAGGATAAGGAGCTATACAC
>JALURD010000099.1 GCA_027057815.1 Acidilobaceae archaeon
CTCTTACTATACTGAATGGATAGATGTAAGTCAGGGTGAGCTTGGCCCAACGTTGGGTCGCACTGAGAAAATTGTTGATTATAATATAATAAATACTATTACAATAACTGATCTGGGTTGGTATCTTACTTTCTTGGCTAACTTAGCTGTTTACGTGGCTAAGATCTTCAGCGGGCTAAACTCTAACTTCTTCCAATTATCTACACTAGCTGATCCTCAGGTAGGTATAACCTGGATCCAGCTGAATAGTGAGGAAATCGAAATAAAATTAGTTGTTGTTACTGATGATACTACACCATCAGTCTATGTGGACGTGGATAAGCTGAGCATTGAGCCGTTATTCTTAACCGACTACTATAGCTCCCTAGGTAAATTCCCCCCACTCTACACCTATAGGGTTGTCGTTGTTGAACGTTAACCCAATCACTCTTAACGTTTTTATTAATTTATTTATATTTATAAATTTGGTGAGAGTCGTTTATAGTAGTCTTGTTAGGAGTTTTACTGATGATGCCTCCTTCAACCATTAATTACTGCCTTCTTTTCCTTTAGCTTGTCAGCTAGTTTGTTGGCTGCTGCGAGTGCTGCTATGCTTGAGGGCTCTGCTATGATCCCTTTTATTTCTATGAGTTGTTTTGTGGTGTTGAGTATCTTCTTGTCGGAGACTAGTGTTACATTGTCTAGTCTGCCCTTCAAGAAGGTTAGGGGGAGCTCGTAGGCTGAGGCGGTTGCCAGACCTTCAGCTATGGAGTCCGCTTTCCCGATTAAAGACTAGTGTGCCCGTCTTGATTAGAGCTAGATGCTCTGAGCGCTCTCGGCTTGGACCCCGGATCACCTTAATCCTTGGGTCTGAGGACTTGTAGACCATCACAGCACCACTCACCCTGCTACCCCCGCCTATAGGGTTTACATCAACGTCTGGCTGGTCCTCCATTACCTCCAAGTGCATTGTGGCTACATCGAGGTAGAGTGGGGATTCGTTGACCGGGTGGACATGGAGCATGCCTTCCTTCTCGGCCAGCGCCTCAGCACTCTCTAGCCTCTTCAAAGACTCTGCCGTGGAAAACTACTTCGGCCCCCAGCTCCTTGACGGCTTCAACCTTCTCCTCGGGAATCCCTTGAGGCGTCACTATTACAGCCCTTGCACCAACAACGCTGCAGCTTAGGCTATGAAATAGACTTGATTACCCGTAGACGCAGTCACCCGCTCACGCTCCACTGCCTCATCGCGCTCTCGCCAGGGTAAAGTTTACTCCGTCCCTGACCTTGAATGCCTTGGCCACCTGCAAGTTCTCAAGCTTAAGGTAATCATCTAAGCCGAGGAGCTTTGATCATTTCTTAGAGTATACAAGCGGTGTTCTCCGAACATATCGCTCAATTGTCTTTCTTGCTTTGTAAACATTCCTTAAACATCGCTATTGCCCTATCAAGTCGGTCAAGTCGGCTACTCATGGTTATACCGCCTCAAACGCGCCAAAGAGGCTAGTCGGAGTAAAAGTTTTCTTATAAAAATAATTGAAAATACTTTGAGTAGTACTTCAGTTAAGCCTTAACAAGGCTTCTACGTTCAGCCTTTGGAAAGCTTTACCCGCGAGTGGGAGATCGGGTTGCCGCCAGCTTCCTCTCCACGGCCTTGACTACGTCCTTGAGTGTTAGGGGCTTCTCGGGGTCCAGGCCTAGCCTCTCCAGCTCCTCGGGCCTGGCCGGTATGAAGACCACGGGGCCCCCGTCCCGGAGGCCTAGGGCCTCCACCTCCCTCCTAACCCTCCCCGGCGCCCTCCTGAGGATCCCCTCCGACTCGGGGCTCCTCCAGTCAATGAGGTGGAACCAAAGGCTTGGGGCAATGAACATTGTAAGAGGGAGTGGGGTCCCCGGCTCCTCCCCCGCTCTCTGGAGGAGCTCCCTAGCTAGATTGGAGGGTACGTGGATGGTGTACTGCCAGTACTCCCTACCCTTACTCCTAACCCTCCGGGGCCTGGCGGTGAGAACCGTAAGCATGTACAACGAACCCATTATCCAGACCCGGGCCAGGCCAGCTTCTCCCACCCCGGACTCTCCGGCTGGCTTGACAGTCCTAGGCTCCATTCCAGAGCCACCTTCCCGGTACCTTTCACGGTACCAGTCTACTCTAGGAGTAGAATCCAACCTATAAGGGTTTCCCTAAACAATGCATATACACGTAACCATTCATGGTTGCCGTTAAACTTATTAATGTATTACAGATACTCCAGGTAGTGGAGGAGGGGTGTGCTTTGAAGTGGCCGGAGTCGCTGGTCGTGGCAGCGTTGTGCGTGGTGGCCAATGCTTTAGGCTACTCTAAGGGGAAGAACGTTGGGGAGGATGTCCTACTACGCGCGCTGGAGAAGCAGCTACTCAAACAGGTGCTCCACGGCGTCAGCCCGAAGAGGGCGCTCAAGTCGAAGAAGGACCTGCTCCAGGAGCTAGTCAGGAGGGGCTACCTCAAACCACACGGCGGGAGGCCGACCTACCAGCTCACAGACGCTGGCCTACTCAAAGCACTTCAGGAGTGCGTTGAAGAGTAAGGATAACACTCTACCTCTAATCAATATTCTAAAATTATTATTAAATGGTTTATTAATTACATTTAATATTTAAATTATATTTAAGAGTTTGTATAAAATATCCTTTATGTCGATTACTTCATTAGCGGGGATCCCTGGATCCCAGTTGGCTACTGCTATGCCTATCCAGTCGTGGACTGCGTCGTCTGGTCCTCTGTCGTTTTCCTCTAGGTGCATGTTTGGCCAGCCTATTGTGCCTGCCGCGCGCCAGCTGAGGTCATCAAGGTAAACCATCAAGTCAGGCGGGTCTCCGCGGACCTCAGGGTACACCTCGTTTGGAGTGTACGCCTTTGTGTTCCATGCCTCGCCGTTGGGCCCCTTGAGCTTGGCCAGCTTCTTCTTAATCTCCTCTATAAGGCCTGGAACGTCCTCGGGGTCCACTGTGCCCTGAGGTTCCCTACCTTTTACATTTATGAAGATCCTGGAGTAGTAGCCTCCCCAGGCCCAGGCCTTCGTCTTCTCCCAGTCGACCATATTTGGCTTGAGGTCTATGCCCGGCTTCTCAGGCTTCCTCTTGAGAACCAGGAAGCCCTCCTCTTCAAGCCACTGGTTGACTGCTAGGGCCCCTTTCATGGCCTTCGCTCCGTGGTCTGACACCACGATTATCCGTGTATCCCTTGGGATGGCTTGTAGTATCTCTCCCACGAGTTCATCGATTAGCTTGTAATATCGTGGTATGATGTCCTCGTACTTGTTCGGCCCGGGGTGTCTGGGATGGTCGGGGTCGTAGTACTTCCAGAAGGCGTGCTGGACCCTGTCTACACCTATCTGTACCATCATGGCGAAGTCCCAGTCCTTAGTCGTTAGAAGGTGCTTGAAGACCTTGAATTGAAGCTTGGTCATTTCCCAGAGCCCCTTAATTATCCTGTCCTTGTCTTCAAGCCTGAACTCGACATCGAAGATGTAGGGGCCTCCTATGAGGGACTCTATCTCCTTTTTCAGGCTTGCCGGCCAGGTGTACTGTTTCTCCGGGCCCGGCGTTATGAAGTCGCTAACCATTACGCCGCGCACGGGTCTAGGCGGATAGCTCGGCGGGACGCCTAGGAGTACCACTCTCTTGAAGTTGTCCCAGATTTTCCTTGCCTTAACCATTGTCGAGTTAGCTATGTACGTCCCATCGTACTTGCCGGGCCTTCTATGCCTGAAGCCATAGAGGCCTAGCTCTCCAGGCGTGCGCCCCGTGACCATGACTGCCCAAGCCGGGATTGTTATAGGCGGGTGGCAGCTCCTGATCATTCCCTTCCACTCCATCACTGACTCCAGGTTTTCCAGCTCACCCTTCAAGTCATTATAGAGGATCCTCGGGGGAGCGCTGTCTAGACCCAGTACCAGGACCCTGCCCTGTCCAGCCAAGCCTTGACACCTAGCTAGGCCTCAGAGTACACGTGCCTTTAATGCCTCAACATTAATAGGGTGCTGACTACTACCCGGGATTTAAACGCTACTCATCATCATAACACGGCTGAGGGGTGCCTGGGAATTGGAAGGTTTCATCAAGGTAAGCGACGGCTTCTATAGGATCTTACACCCCAGGCCGGCTTATGCCGTGGCGTCTGGCACCGAATCATCGCCAGCTGTCATGGCCGCTAGCTGGGTTACCCCCGTAGCTGAGGAGCCCCCCATGGTGGCTGTCATGTGGGACAAGGAGAGCTACACCCTTGAGCGTGCGAGGGATGTGGGCTACTTCACGGTCAACGTGCTCCCCGCCGACTTGATTGATGCACTATGGTATGTTGGGAGTAAGAGTGGAAGGGAAGAGCCCGACAAGCACGTGAAGGCCGGCCTCAAACTAGTGAGGGCTACCGAGACTCCCACTGTGAGGGTTGAGGGCGCCATCGCTTGGATAGAGGCGCGGGTCTCCAGGATAATCTCGGATATAGCAGAAGACGTTGACGTAGTGTTCGGCGAGGTCGTTGCGGCATACGCTGACTCCAGGATCTTCGACCCTAGGAGAGGGTGGTACCTCGCCAAGGCCCAGATTCCGTTGCACGTTGCAGGTAGAGCCTTCGCCCTCACTGGGAGGATGCTCTATCCCTCCCGCCGCTAGCTAGGGCTCGGGATGCCATTGACGCTACGATCCTAGCTATCGCTGGCGCCGCGGTTAGCCCGGGGGACTCAATGCCGACGAGGTGGATGAGTCTCACGCCGTAGGTTTTACTGTATTCTATGTGGAACCTCCTATCGGCAGCGGCGGGTCTGTCACCGATAATTACCTCCTCGACGTCTCCTATCTCGGGCTCCAGGAGGGACTGGAACCTCTCCACGAGCACGGAGGGATCCTCCGGCCTGCCTTCCGGCGAGTAGGTTGGACCCAGGAGTAGCCTGCCATCCGCCTGCGGTATCGCCCCGCCGCCCTTGGTTCCCTTCTTTGG
>JALURD010000100.1 GCA_027057815.1 Acidilobaceae archaeon
GGATGCCCGGGCCTAGGTTCTATGTAAGAGAGGATGGAGTGGCTGTCCTTGACGTTAGGGGCTACGTGTGCCCCTACCCCGTGATCTATACGAGAAAGGCTCTCCAGAAACTCAAGGAGGGCCAGACATTGGAAGTGATAACTGATAACCCACCGTCATGCGAAAACGTCCCCAACGCCGCTAAGGAGGACGGCCACGAGGTGCTTGGAGTCGAGCCTGTGTCCAGGGGTGTTTGGAGGATTAGGATAAGGAAAAGGGGTGGATAGAAGTGTTCGAGGAAGTCTTGGAGAGAGTCGAGTACTACAAGAAGCTTGGGGTCAACCCTCTATCCCTAGCCACGGGCTGCGCCGTCAAAGTTGACCTCGAGAGGGTAGTCTACCCGGCATTGAGGAAGCTGAGGCCAAAGCTCGAGAAGCTGGGATTCGTCATTGCTCCAAGGGAGGATGCTGACATATTCCCTCGAACCGAAGACGGAGTTGAGGTTCACAGGAGGATATATGCTCTGGGCGAGAACACGGACGTTGACCCCGATGACATAAAGAGACTCAGGCCCGAGAGGGCTATAGTTGTAATACAAGTCTACCAGAGATACGCCCACAAGCCCGAAGACTTCGCTCGCCTCTTAGGTCCAGTCTACGAGAGGCTAGCAGAGGCCGGGATCCCCATACACCTGGGCAAGGGGCATAGCATCATAACTCCCTTCGAGGAGGACCAGTTCGCACTATTCGACTTCATCAAGACTAGAGGCGGCAAGACCGAAGGATACGTGGTCGCGAACAATGACACCATGCACATAATCGACCCTACCGAAGAGCCCGGCGATTACCGGCAAGTCGCAGGGGCTCTCAGCAACACTTTCAACGACTTATTCGTCCTAGGAGTCCACGAGAACCTAAGGATTGCACCCGTCATTAATGCGCCCATCCAGGAACTCAAAGAGAAGATGATGGCTAATGTAAAGAAGTTCGCGTCCGAGATTGGCGCTAGGATACTAGACGTGCCCCAACCGGTTAAAGGTAGACTGTTGGCCGGAGCCACTGTGCTAGGCGAAACTCTGAAGAAACCGCCTACATTCTACGACAAGGTAAAGCCTGGCATGAAAGTGATAGCTACACGCCCCTTCGGCGAGTTGGCCCCCATTAACGTCTACGTTGCATCAGTTATAGACCCAAGCGTTGTTGACGAACTAGAGGAAGCTGGCATAACGCTCGACGAACTCGAGAGACTTAAAGACGACGCAGTAACTAGGATCTCAACACCGAACATTGGAGCTGCAAGAGTGATATCCAAGTATCTACCCGATGCCTGGGAGGACTACAACCCCTCCGAGCATATAGCGGCTACAACCGACGTGACCGGGCCCGGTGTATACGTGATATACGAACTCGCGCAGCTAGCAAGCGCCAAGATAAGGCTCTACGAGGTTCCAGTACTATACCCCGAGATTGCAGAGTACGCAGCACAGTCCTTCATACTAACCAATGCCACCGCAGGTACTAATGGGGCCTTCGTCATAATAGCTCCTGACGAGGTGTCCACTGACATCGTAAAAGACCTCAAAGCAGAGGGATACGACGCAAGGATCATAGGAGAAGTCGTTGGCAAGGGCTCGCCGGAGGTAGAGGCCCCCAACGACCTAAAGAAGTACGTAACAGACCAAGTCGTGCTATCCAAGTTCAAGCTAACGGGTGGAAATGCGTGAAGGCGTATAAGGTAAAGATTTGTGGCCGGGTTCAAGGCGTGGGCTTCAGAGCCACAGTCAGGCGGCATGCACTAAAGCTGGGTATGAAGGGTTACGTTAGGAATCTCCCCGACGGCTGCGTCGAAGCTCTTCTCGCCACTGATAGACTTAGCGATGTTGAATCGTTACTTGGGAAGCTGAAAGCGCTGAGAGCCGCCGAGATACGCGACGTTAAAATCGATGTTATTGAAATGGAAAATGTTCCCGAGGGTTTTGAAGTATACTAGGATTACCTTCCAAGGTATATCTTCCGTATAGCAGGGTCGGATGCTGCCTCTGCAGCAGGCGCTGTATACGCCACCCTACCCATGTCGAGCACATAGACCCTGTCGGCCACCTCAAGTGCTTTCTTCACGTTCTGCTCCACTAGCAGGATTGCCTGTCCTGCATTTTTTAGTTCTGCGATCTTCCTGAATATTTCATCCACTATAACCGGCGCTAGCCCTTGTGAAGGCTCGTCCATCAAGAGTAGCCTGGGCTTAGCTACAAGCGCTCTCGCTATTGCAAGCATCTGAGCCTCGCCGCCGCTCAAAGTTCTCGCTAGCTGCTTACGCCTTTCCTTTAGGCGTGGGAAGAGATTGTAAACCTCTTCCAGCCTCTCCTGCAATTCTCGTTTATCCCTTATATTATAACCGCCAAGGATCAAGTTCTCCTCAACCGTGAGGTAGGGGAATAGTCTCCTGCCCTCGGGGACGTAGCCAAGCCCCATCCTAGCGCGCTCCCAGGGCGGCGTCCTGGTTATGTCGCGCCCCATGAAGCGTATGGTCCCCCTAATAGGCTCCACTATACCCATGATAGCCTTTATCAGCGTAGTTTTACCCGCGCCGTTCCTGCCAACGACGGCAACCACCTCGCCCTCATATACTTCTAAGTCTACACCCGCCAACGCCCTAGTCTTCCCATAGTATACGTGTACATCCCTAACCTCCAGCATAGCCAGCACCCAGGTACGCCTCCACGACTCTCTTATCCGAGACTACATCCTCCGGCTTCCCCTCAGCCAATACTTCCCCATAGTGGAGGACGTACATGTAATCAGATAAGTCGAGGGCGAAAGGTACATTATGCTCTATTAACATGAAAGTCACCCCTTCCCCATTAAGCTCCCTAATCAATTGCTTGAGCTCCTCAGCCTCCTCCACACTCATGCCGGCAGCAGGCTCGTCCAGCATGATCAGCTTAGGCTGTAGTGCCAGGGCCCTCGCTATTTCGAGCCTTTTCTGCAAACCCAGCGGGAGCTCACCAGCACTACGTTCCACATAGTCTTCTAATCCCACCTTCTTGGCTATCCTGTAAGCTTCGCTAACGACGTCCTTAGTAACTCTAACGCCAAGGAACCCCAGGCCTCTATACTTGCGGCTACCTAGGGCTGCAATTATGTTGTCGAGCACCGTCAGGCTTGGGAGGCCCTGGGGGACCTGGAAGGTGAAGGCTATACCCTTAACGGCTATCTCGTGCGGCGGCTTCCCGTCTATCCTCTCACCTTCGAAGACCACGCTCCCACTCGTGGGCTTCAGGAATCCTGCTATGACCTTGAATAATGTGGTCTTGCCAGCTCCGTTCGGGCCTATGATACCTGTTATCCTGCCGCGTTCAACCTTCACTGATACATTGTGGAGTGCCCTGAGCCCTCCAAAGTACTTAGTGACTCTCACCGTCTCAAGCAGTATCCTACCGCCCCCCGCCACCTCCGCCACCCCGAACCCCTAGGAGAGAGTATAGCGCTTGCTGCATTCTCATTGTTAGCGCGCTCTTCCTTCCAAATATGCCCTCGGGCCTGAGGAAGAGCATGACTACTATGAGGGCTGAGTACATCACCATCCTATACTCCATGAGGGGCCTGAAGACCTCGGGAAGGAGTATAACTATGGCCGCTCCAGCCACCGCCCCTATCCATGTATCTATACCTCCGACTATGCTCATGGAGAGAATCATTATGGAATATGGGAAGCTGAAGTCGCTGTATACAACGTAGCCCTTAAAGTGTGCTAGGAGGCTGCCCCCAATGCCTCCATACATCGCGCCTATGGCGAACGCTAGCACCTTGTATTTCTTCGTATCAATGCCTATGCTCTCAGATACATCCTCATTCTCCCGTATCGACTCGAACGCTATGCCCATCCACGTCCTATCAATGAATCTGGCCAGGGTCACCATTGCGGCCAGTATAATCCAAGCTAGGGCTGTGTAGGCGAAGCCCGTTATCTTGTACCCTGCGATCTCGGGCTTGGGTATACCGATTATCCCGTATGAGGCCCCGAATATCTCGTAATATAGGAATATGTAGATTACTATGAAGTTGAACCCAATGGTCGTTATCGCTAGGAAGTCGTGCCTCAGCCTGATGCTGACTAGTCCCAGGAGGGATCCTACAGCAAATGATGTAAACGCTGCGGCCGGCAATGCAGCCCAGAATGGGAGTCCAAGTTTCACTGTCAATATCGCGGACGTCATGGCACCTACTCCCACAAATGCCGCTTGCCCGAGATTCACCTGTCCAGCCCTGCCCATGGTCAGGTTTAGCCCCATAGCGGCAATTGCGTAAGCCGCTATGACCGTTAGAAGGGTGGATAAGTAGCCAGCTGAGATGGGCATGGCTACTCACCCCTGTTCGGGGCGGCCGAAGAGCCCCTGCGGCCTGATTATTAGGAGGGCTATGAGTACTATGAAGGCATACGCCTCCCTTGGGAGAATGTTGCCGAGGTATGATGTGAGTAGCTCCTCGGCTACACCCAGTATGAGGCCGCCAGCCAGCGCCCCCATTATGCTGCCGAAGCCGCCGAGAACTATTACGACTAGGGCCTTGTAGGCGACAACGTCCCCCATGTAGGGAGATATAGAGCCGTAGTGGATGCCGTAAAGGAGCGCTGCAAGCCCCGCGAGAATCGAACCTATAGCGAAGTTAGCATACACGATTAATGGGAGGTTGACGCCTAAAGCTTTGGCGGTCTCCATGTCTTGTGCTACGGCGTATGATGCTATCCCGATCTTAGACCTCTGAAAAGCCGCCCAAAGCGCTAGGGTTAACCCCACGGTTACAGGCACCACTACCAAGCTAGAAGGCCTCACCGTCACTATGCCAAGCTCCACAGGCTCGGTGGGGAACCCCTCGATATGGAACCCTTTGGGGTGGTGACCGAATATATTGGCTATAAGCTCCTCCATGAGGAGGAAGGCGGCTATGCTAAGCATGAGCGGTATGTGCC
>JALURD010000101.1 GCA_027057815.1 Acidilobaceae archaeon
TCGCCGTGAAGGACTAATGCCCTCGGTCTTAGCCACTATAGCTGTACCCGCTAGGTCCCCAGTAACGTTGACCATCGTCCTACCCATGTCTAATATTACGTCTATCCCGGCTATCATGGAGTAGGCTAGGGCTACGCCGGGCTGGTCTAGTGGGAGGCCTACCCCCTCTAGTACCATGGCTAGCATTATGAGGCCAGCGCCCGGGACGCCTGCCGTGCCTACCGACGCCAGAACAGCGACGAGGACTATCATGAACTGCTGGCTTAGGGTCAGGTGTATCCCGAGGGCGTTGGCTATGAAGAACGTTGATATCGCTTGATACATTGCAGTCCCGTCCATGTTAATGGTGGCCCCCAGCGGGAGGGTGAAGGAGTAGATCGAGCGGCGTATGCCAAGGTTCTCCTCTGCAACCCTCATAGTTACCGGCAGGGTCCCCGAACTCGACCTGGTGACGAATGCCGTTATCATAGCCTCCTTGGCGCCAGCGAGGAATTTCGTGAGCTTGAGGCCGAAGGCCTTGAGGATGCCGCCGTAGACTATGATTATGTGCAGGAAGAGGCCGACATAGAGGGCGACCACAACCTTGCCCAGGGGCCCGAGGACGCCCGGGCCGTACTTCGCAACCACATAACCTATCAGGGCGAAGACGCCTATGGGCATGTACTCGAGTATACCGTAGACAATCCTGTATATCGCCTCGACTACTCCGTCGAATACCTCATAGGCGGTCTTCGCGGCCTTGCTAGCCCTCTCGTCTCTCCCCTCCATCACGTACGCCAACGCTATACCCAGGACTATCGCGAAGAATATGATCTGGAGTACCTTCCCCTCGACGAGTGCCGCAAAGGGGTTAGTCGGCACAATGTTTAACACTACCTCGACTGGCGAGGGCTTTGTGACCGTTATGTTCTTACCCTCGGCGGGGAGCTGTATCCCTGCGCCCGGCTGGAATACTCTAGCCATCGCTATTCCAATAGTAACCGCGACAGCCGAGGTGGCTAGATAGTAGACCACTATCTTAACTCCGACCCTCCCCAGTCGGGCCGGCGAGATGCTGGCCGCGCCGACCACGAGAGAGAAGAAGACTATAGGGGCCACTATCATCTTGAGGAGCCTGATCAACAAGTCACCGAGGGGCTTGAGGGCTGTTATGGGGTCCCCAACGACAGCCCCGGCTATGACGCCGAAGATGAATCCCACGAGGATCTTGTAGATTACTGGGATCCTCTTATAGGACTCCCAGACCCCCAAACAGGGGCACCATGCAAGTGTAAATTACAAAGATATCTGTTAAAAACAATTACACCCCCCGCATCGCCGAGCCCGCTTATTTCCCTCGGTAAGCCCTCGCCCTAGGGAGGTGTACAAAGCTTGGCTTGGCTCGAAGAGGTTAGGAGCCTCATACCCATCACGAGAGAAAAGGTCTACCTCGACAACGCAGGCGCCGGGCCCCTGCCTGGGCCCACTGTTGAGGCCGTGAGGGGCTTCCTCGAGAAGTGGATGAGAGAGGGGGAGCCTTGGGAGGAGGGCCTCAGAGCGGTGGTTGAGGCCCGCCGCCTCTTCGCCGAGCTAGTTGGAGCTAGATTAGAGGAGGTCGCGGCCGCCCCTGGGGTTACCTATGGGTTGAACGCCCTCCTGGCCTCGCTCAGGCTAGATGGGAGGGTGGCCGTAGCGGCCCCCTACAACTTCCCCACGAGCTACCACACTCTCCACGCGCTGAGGAGGAGGGGGATCCTACGGGAGGTCAGGGTGGCCCGGGGAGACGGCGCTTGTACCGTGGAGGGCGAGTGGGACAGGCTCGTTGACGACGACACTGCGCTAGTGGTCGTGGATCACGTGTCGTGGATCACGGGGTGTAGGGAGGACCTCAAGGCTGCCGCGGAGGCAGCGCACGAACACGGGGCCATACTGGTCAGTGACGCCTTCCACTCAGTCGGAGTCATCCCAGTAGACGTTAAGAGTCTGGGGGTGGACGTGCTACTGGCTGGTAGCTACAAGTGGCTTATGGGCCCCCATGGCGCCGCCTTCGTATACGTCTCCAGGGATCTCCTCGGCGAGCTGGAGCCCAGCCTCGCTGGCTGGATGGCTGTAGAGGACGGAGTGCTGGATAGGATGGCAAGGGGGGAGCGGGTGTTCGAGCGCCCATTCGACACCACCGACTACCGCAGGGCGAGGGACGCCCGCGCCCTCGAGTGGGGCACACTTCCCCTCCCAGCCTTCACTGGCGCCCTGGAGAGCCTCAAGCTACTCACCCACTACGACGCCTCCGGAAGGTATGGGGCCCATACGTCGAGGCTCGTCGAGAGGCTCATGGAGGGCCTTGAGGAGGCGGGCTTCGAGATCGTAACCCCAAGGGACGAGGGTAGGAGGGCCGGAATAGTAGTCTTCAAGGCGAGGGATCCCTACGCCATCGCGGGCACTCTGGAGAGGCGCGGGATAGTGGTAAGCGCCAGGCCGGGCATAATCAGGGTCTCCCCGCACTTCTATAATACAATTGAGGAAATCGAGGCCATACTAGAGCACCTCAAACCAGCAAGGTAAGCAGTAATACACCAGCACATCAAGGATACACCCGTATTCCCAGCTCCCTTGCAGCCTTTCCCTGGATAGCGTCAAACGTAGCTAACGCTGCCTCCTCTACCAGTGCCACGGCAATGTAGAGCGAGTCGTATATGGGCAACTTCTTCTTCAAGGCTATGGAGAGGGCGTCGACTAGATAGGATGTTGATTGTCTCTGTTCTATGAGGGCTGCCAGTTTCTGCGCGTCCTTCAAAGCGTTTAAAGCACTACTTTCATTTAAGTCCCCCACTTTAACCACGTGCTTCCAGATAGCATTAGCAGCCTCTACAAAGGCTATATCAAGGGTGGTGAGGTGGATACCGCTTTCAGCCCACTTTCCCAAGAGCCTCCTGGCCTTGCTTGAATAGTTCTCTTCTACGACGAGTTTAACTATGAATGACGCGTCGAGAACTATCATCCCTCATCCCTAGCCTCCCTAATTAGTAGAGCCGAGTCTACCTTCACGCGCCTACTCTTAGCCTTGACTTCGAGTTCCCTGACGAACTCGGCGAGCTCTAGAAGCCTTACTCTCTCCTCTATGAACCTCCTGATCTCAGCGCTCCAGTCGATATTGAACATCCTCATCTTCTCCCGTAGCTCTCTAGGAATTCTTATGGATATAACCTCCGAGGACAAATGCGTGTGCACCCCTGTATTACACTGTGTCTGACACCTAATAAGTCATGTGGTTTACTGTTCACGCAACGCACCTAAACTCTTTACTGGAATAGGGCTTGCTTGCCTGGTATGTACTTGCCTTTAATGGGTATTGGGTGCCCGCACCTTGGGCACCGATATTTGCCGTTGGATTGGTCTAGGTTCCAGTGTGTGACTCTGTAATTGCTCCTAGTTATGAGGATCTTGCCGCATTTGGGGCATTTTGTGGCCTCCCACTCGGGATCCCACACGTTTCCTACGTACACGTAGTTTAGGCCCTCCCTTCTGGCCTTCAACGCTATCGCGTAAAGGGTTTTGAGGCGTGTCGGCGGCTCCCTCCACTTGTTAGCCGGGTAGTACCTGTTCACGTGGAGCGGCACGTCGGGTCCGAGGATGTCTAGGTGCCTCTCTATTATCCAGTCGGCGCACTCCTCGTTGTACCCTGTAACTACGAGGTATACCATTTCTACATGGCCCCCAGAGTCTAGAATCCTCCTGGCGTTCCTGTAGACAACTATGGGGTCTACGCCTGGGAGCACGTTCCTCCTAGACTCCCGGGCCTTGGGACAATTCTTTATGTCAATGCTCCAGCCGTCGTACCCAGCCTCCACCAGGGCGTCTAGCGCTTTGGTTGTGTAGTAGGCGTTCGTCACTATGGAGAGGTATAGACCCTCCCCCCTTGCGGGGAGTGCGAGGTCTATTAAGTAGTCGTAGAGCGTCGCTGGCTCGTTGAAACTAGCGCATAAACCCTCATCCCCTGCCCTTACTGCAGCCCTAACTAGTACCTCCGGGTCTACCGGGGATCCCTTCGGCTGCCTTGTCCATGAAAGATGGTGGTTTTGGCACCAGGGACATAGGAAGTTGCAACCCCACCCGGAGAAGGTGAGCGCCGTGGAGTTTGGCCAGTAGTGGAAGAGTGGCTTAATCTCTATGGGTCTACTCTCAACCGCACTAAGTAGACCCCAGCCCGTGTGGACTAGGCGGCCTCCCCGGTTCTCGTATGCGCCGCAGAAGCCCCTCCTGCCAGGGGCTATCGTGCACTTCCTCTCACAAACCAAGCACCTGACCCGGCCTTCGCCAACCTCCTCTTGTAGCCTTGCCTCTTTCATGGCTTGAGTACCGCCCGGCCCACGAGGGATCCCGCACTTACATCCTCATAGGCCTTATTCACCTCCTCCAGCTTGTATGTTTTATAGAAGGGCTTGACCGCGCCCTTGGCGACTAGGTTAATGGCTGCCTTGTACTCTGGGAGACTGAAGGCCGCGCTCCCCGTTATCCTGAGCTCCCTCATAACTATGAGGGCCGGCCTCTCGATGACTACGGGCTCCCCGGTAACGTTGCCCACGAGTACCAGTGTCCCTCCGGGCCTTAACGCTCTTATGCTGTCATTAAACGTCGGGGCGCCAACCATTTCTATGACAGCGTCTACCTTACCCTTCTCCCTGTAGAAGTCGAGCCTGGTAACAGCGTCTACTCCAAGCTCATCCTCCAGGAGCCTCGCTTTCTCCGGGCTCCTAGTATACGCGATTACCTCCACACCTAGGAGTTTCAGGTACTGCATTCCGTGGACTGCTACGCCGCCCGACGCGCCCGTGACCAGGACCCT
>JALURD010000102.1 GCA_027057815.1 Acidilobaceae archaeon
ACGGAGTCATACAAGTACTTCGAATACCTAGCCCAGGAATACAAGGTGATACTCGCGGACTTCCTGATACACGAGTCTGGATTGGAGAGTCATGCTGTGCTCAGGTGCGCCGCAGGCCAGGGTGCACCCGTGCTGGAGGTCCTAGCCTGGTGGTACTCCAACATACTGAAGGGCAAGGACCCGGGCATGGACGGCTTGAAGAGCCAGCTCTCCGACAAGTGGGGAGTCAATGTCGACCAGTCCTGCGTGGATGCAGAGAAGGATAAGGTCCTTGAGGTTACGCAGGTAGCCGCTCAACTCGGAGTAAGGGGTACTCCCACAATGGTGGTCTACGACGCCAAGAACGGCAAGATCGTCGACGCCGTGGTGGGTTACCTCGGCGAGGACAAATTGAAATCCTTCATAGAGAACGCAGTCGCGAAGGCTGCAGTATCAGGCTAGAATCCAATAGCCACTAGCACCTCCTCCAAGTCCCTCTCGCCGATCTGGTATGGACAATACTTGAACGCATACCTAACCGTCCCCTCAACCAGCCAGATCTCCCTCCTCGAAGGGCTCGGAATGTAGACCCTGGCATCACGGGAGCCTGACTTGAACAGGCACCTAGTAAACGTTAGTTTAGGCTTAGGCGCAAAAGAGTATTTTATAAGCCTCAGAGGGATCCCGGGCCAGGGCTTCACGGCTAAGACCCTAGGCGACTCGACCAGTAGGACCTCAACCCCCTTGCCCCCCACTCTTGCTGCCAGGACACCGCCCGGGACCTCCATGGACACCACCATTGCCAGCGATGCATCGACGGCTATGCCGTAGGATCTGGGTGATACCTTCGAGACAAGCTTTACGGCTAGAGACCTCACAGTGCTTAGTGCCTGATCGAGCACAGCCGACATTATGAACACATCCATTACCCCGATTACCAGGAATATCAAAGCGGCCGCCAGTAGCTCCTTGTCACCCTTAACGGTGTAGAGGTAGTAGAGCAGGGCTGATGCAGTCATCGCTATTAGGAGGGATGATAAGGCTATGAGCCTCGATATCCGCTGGGGAGCCTCTAAGGCGCGGTCCCCATACGAGGGTGGGAGTGGGGGAAGCCGTTCCAATCCCCTGGAGACCCCCAATGAGTGGGGCTCTTACTCTTCTACCCTCCTTACCTCATCCAGGGATACGGTTGCTAGCATGCCGAACTCCGCGTCTAGTATGAGGAGCTTCACTTCGCCCTTAGAGGGTGAGACCTCCACTACCTTGCCCCTCCTTCCCTTGAAGGCTCCAGCCACTACTTCTACTATGTCACCCTCCCTTAGCTCCGGCACCTCGACGGCAGGCTTTACTATCCTCTCGACCTCCTCCGGCTTTATGGGGAGCGGCCTCCTCCTCTTGATGTTTCTCACACCACTTATAGCCTCGTAGAGGTCTACGAGGCTCCCGACCTCGACTATGACTAGGCCCTTGCTCTCGCTCGGGACTATTACGCTCCTAACGTCCAAATCCTTGGCCTGGGCCCTCTGGGTTATGACGAGGGCTACCCTTTCCTCGGTGCCACCAATGACTTCGAAGGCGTAGAACCTAGAGGGCTTGGCCCTAGCCTGGCCCTGCCCGCCCGCTTCAGCGCTTGACATGCCAGCCACCCCTTCAGGACGTGAGTAGGACGTAGATCAAGTGTATAATGTAGCCTATACCGCCGACTAGCGTGAAGCCCAGCAGGTTGAGTCTGAAGAGGAGGTTGAACTCCGAGTCGTCGGGTCTCCTAGCGAGTATGAGTATACTTCTCCACGTGTCAATGTATGCTCTAATCTTCCCCACCAGCGGGGATGTGGACCTCTTCGCCGCGGGCTTAACTGCAGCACCCCTAGCTCTGGCCATGACTCCTCCCTACGCCTTCCCGTGACTCTTAGGTGTGGCGAGGAGGGTATTTTAAGTGTCCGGGCACAGCTTCAGCCCAGGAGTTCCTCGAGCTCCCTCCTCATGTCCCTCCTCTCCACGGGTCCGCGTGGCTCGACCTCCCTCCACGCAGCCGCCCTATAACGGTAGACCCTCGTCTCGGGGTCTAGCCAGCAGTCAGGCCACATTCCAGCCTTGATGCAGGTCTCGGATAGGAAGGTCTCCTCATCCCATCCATGCTCTATAGGCACCTGGGGCAGCAGGAGGCCTTTGTAGGGGCCCCTCTCTACTACAAGGCCATCCCTGCCCACGACCACGAAGGATAGCCTCCCGCTGGGATCCTTCGGGGCCTCCTCCAGCTGGGAGAGTACTGAGACCTCGAATGTGACCGTATCTAGCTCCTCACGCCTGAGTGGGGGGAATCTGGGGTCCTCGAAGGCAGCCTCCAATGCTACATCTATCACGGCGTCGACGAGGGGCTTAATCGGTGCTACGAAGCCTATGCACCCCCTTAGCTCCCTGCTCCGAGGCCCGTAGTAGGTTTCGATGGTCACGAAGGCGGCTCCGGGCCGTCTCGCCTTCTCTGGGGCATCGCTTGGTGTGGGCATTCTTCGCCCGTGCTCCATGTAGTACTCGACGCTCCTCCTGGCAAGCCTGACGAGGTACTCGCCTAGCTCGTCGTCGACTTCGTCGGGGTCTACGGGTTTACCCCTCGGTATGCTTATTCGCAACCCTTCCACCCAGCACGTTCCTTATACGGTCCGCGAGGGTTTTAGCCTCCTCAGCGACCCTCCTAATGTTCCTCCAGTGACTGCCCTCCCAGTAGACTCTCCCGCACGTTGTGCAAACATAGAAGACCTCATAGGCCTCCAGCGCTCTCGGCGGCACCCTACCCTTCAATCGCCCCTTGTCTCTAACCTCCTCTAGGACCCCGTTGCATTCTGGGCACCTGCTCCTAGATGGATCAGGCTCGAGACTAACCCCCGCCTTGACCGCGAGCTCGGCTAGCCTCTCGGGTGTTGAATCGCTCTCGACGTAGACCGCCTTGACCCCCTTCTTCCTGGCCCTCCAGTATAGGCCCCAGTCCCTGGTTACGAGGATCCTCCCCGTCTCCTCCGCGGTGGCGAGTAGCCTCCAGTCCCTCATGCTCCTCGAGTATAGCGTGTCGTAGCCCAGGAGCCTCAGCCACCTGGCCACGTCGCCCAACATTGCGTCAACGACGAACGTTCTCGGCCTACGTCTGCCCAATGCTAGTACACCGCCCTCCACTAGTTAGGCTCCAGCCCTCCATGCCCGCGACTAGGACTTGTAGTGATATCGGGCGGCGAGGGGTTACAAGGGTTAGGCTTGGGGGGCCAGGACTTTGGCTAACTCCGCACCCGTGATGACGCCCACCGGCTTGCCAGCGTCCTCGACTATGACGGCCCTATAGCCTGACTCGAGCATCTTGTGGGCGGCCTCGGCGACGCTGGCATCGGGGGTAACCTTTGGGGGCCTCAGTGTTACGGCGTCTGCTACTATCACGTACTTGAGCGGTGTTATCCTCTTAGGCTCGCCCCTATGGAGCTCGTAGTATTTGAGGAATACCCTGGCGACCTCGTCGATTCCCACCACTCCCACGAAGCGGCCCTCATCTATTACGGGTATGACGCTTAAGTCGTACTGGAATATCAGTTGCCTGACGTGCAGTATCCTAGCCTGGAGGTTGACTGAGACCGGCGGAGTTCTCATGTAGTCTCTGACGATCACGTCACTCGCAGCAGGGGACTCTGAGAGTATCTTGGCCAGCTGCCACCTAGCAACTACTCCAAGGGGTCTCCCGTCAGGGTCTACTATGGGGATGCTCGTGAAGCCTCCCTCCCTCATGAGCCTGGCGATCCTGGACAGCGGCTCCTCGGGTTTGGCCGTCACTACCGGCTCGCTTGCGAAGCTGGAGGCATGGAGCGCTGAGGGCACCGTCTGCTTGGTCCTAACCGTTCCGAGCTTGAATATGACGTCCCTGAGTGTCAGGACTCCTCTTATCCTGCCCTCCTCGACTAGTACGGCCCTATCCACACCGGCTCTCTCCATCAGCTCCAGTACGTGCTGGAGACTGACATCCTTGTCAACCACTGGGACATCGCTACCCATGACCTCGGAGGCCTTAAGCAGTGAAAGCTCCTCTAGGCCCATACCCGACACCCACACTGCTAGGGCTTGCCCTAGCCTTTAAGCTATCCGCGACCCCTTGACCCAGCCCGTCGGCTGGGCTAGACCCTAAGGCTGGCAGAGTAGAGGCGGCCGAGGAGGTGGGGGGCCGCCCTGACTATGTCTCTCTTGGAGACTATACCCACTACCTTGAACGTTTCATGGTCGAGCACGGGGAGGTGGCCCACGTTAGCTGAGCCCATGATCTCCACGGCTCTCTCGACGGGCTCGTTATCGAGCACGTAGTAGGGGTTCTTACTCATAACCTCAACGATCTTGGTTGAGGAGGGATCCCGGCCCTCGGCTACGACCCTGTAGACTATGTCCCTCACAGTTATGATGCCCACGAGGCTCCCATCCTTATCGACTACCACGAGGCTCCCAATGCCTCTATCCTTCATAACCTTGGCGGCCTCATATACAGTGCTATCCGGGTCTATCGTGACTACGCTTGAAGTCATTATGTCAGCGACGACAAGCTCCTCAGTAGACACTCTGCACCCACCCCGCTCGCTGGCTCGATCTTGGCTGGTGTAGAGCGGCATAATTTAAGCGAGTGCCTAGTCGGCGGGCCAGGTGGTAGTGGTCCTTGCAGGCGGTAGAGAATAGTAGAAAGGGCTAGGTGAATAGAAAGGCTGCGACTGGAGCCGCTACTCCTCCTCGAACTCTTCCTCCAGTTCCTCCCATTCCTCCTCCTCTTCCTCCTCCCATTCGTCCCAC
>JALURD010000103.1 GCA_027057815.1 Acidilobaceae archaeon
ATCTCATTCTTGGGGATTGCTGAGTCAGCGATATGCCTACGACTTAATCAGAATAGAGGATTATAATAAGGTAGAGTCCCCATGCAGATATAGAAGACTTGAAGACTGGGTTACTTACGGGTCCCCAGTTTTAGCGGCGGCTGACGGAGTTGTTGTTTCCGTTTACGATGGAGCTCCAGACAACGATCCTGTAGGTAGGATAAGATTTACAAGCAAGACCCTTGAAGGAAACTATGTCATCATAAAACACTCGCCATGCACATATTCACTATATGCTCATTTAAAGAAAGGAAGCATTATTGTAAAAGAGGGTGACATGGTAAAACAAGGCGATGTCATAGGCGAGGCGGGTAATAGCGGAATGTCGACAGCCCCACATCTTCACTTCCAGTTATTAAGTAGTCCTAGCCTTTTCAGCGCTACCAGCCTTCCCATCAAAATGTCATATGTCGATATTAAGGGCAGGAGAATTAGAAAACATCCTAGAATGGGAGAAGTAATTTGCTCCCTCTAAGACTTTGAAATTCACAGCGATTTTCGTTTTATAATTTTTCAAAAAAGTGTAATTAATATATTACTGAGATTCTAGGAGTGTGAACAATTTAGTTACTTCCTCCCGACAAATTCCGTATAGCCGCAATAGCCGCAGTGCCACCTTTCTACAGGCTTCTTATGATGAGCCATTACTCTGCCGCAGCGAGGACATTTCTTGTTCTTCAGCCTAATGGTCCAACTGTTTACATCATACTCATAATATAGTCTGGCTGCGGCCTTGACTTCCTTCTTGGCCACCCGGCATCCACCCCCTTTACATTAGCTGCGGGCCCTCCACGCCTCCGTTCCTCTCGATTATGTACTGTGGCTCGAACTGGAGAGCCCTTTCCTTTGTGTCGTAAATGTGTACCTGAGCCCTCGACCTGCCGATGCCGTACTCGGTCTTTATCTCCCTAACGTAGACCCTTGATATTTCGACCCCGTACGCGTTAGCCACCGCCATCCTGACTATGAACCTCATAGGCGTGGGCTTCAGCTCATGGTGTATTATCAGCGTTAGCTCCCTCCTCTTGATCACAGGGTTGTACCAGTCCCTAGCAACCTCGGCCCATATCCCCTCGCCGAGGTCTATACGCCTCTGCACGCTGGCCTGGCTCACCGCCTTCCACCCTACCTCCCGCCTCTCAAGCCCGAGCGCGTAGTGGCTCTATAAGTGTGCGGTGCCCGGGCGGAGGTTGAGGAACCTCTCAGCCGCTCCAGCGGATGTCTCCCTGGAAGCCCTCACCATGACCGTCCCCCGTCCAGGCAGCCCGTATAACACCAGCGAGCCCGGCTTAGCGCACTCCATGGCAACGAGGGCTAGCATATCCTCCTCCCCAACAACCCTTACAGCCGTTCCGGGGTTCCTGGAGGCCTCGCATACCACGCGTCTAGCCTGCAGCGTTATGGTGCCTGCCGGGTTGTAGGCAACCACAACTCTATAACCCCTCGCCTCGGGAGGCTCGGTCTCGCCCCTCCTAGTCTTGGCGTCGAAGATTATAGAGGAACGCTGGGGTCCAAGCGAGTCCTCGCAGAACCGCGAAACGTAGTCCCCGACACAGACCGCCAGCGGGGCTCGGGCCAGGAGCCGGGAGGGATCCCTAACGACCACGCCCCGAGGATTAGCGAAGAACCTCCTCAGCTCAACGGGTAGGATGAGCGCTGGCAACCCTGGCGTCAAGGCCTCACTACCACCTTGCCAGCCACCTTTATCGCGTATATCCCAGGCTTTCTCTCCATGACCTTAGCTACGAAGCTCTTCTCCCCATCTATGATTACCACCATGCCGCTCCACTCGTCGGTAAACCTGTTGCCTCCGCATACCGGGCATACATCCATGTCCCTGAAGACTAGGGCTCCGCAGTGAAGGCAAGCCTTGAGTGGAGGCTTCCTTGAAGGGCTCCTGGCCGGCACCTATTTCACCCCTCAGCTAGCTCCTTCTCAACCTGCTCCTTGATCCAGTCCTCCTTGCCTAGGTACGGCTGCCTCATGGTCAATCCTATCCTGAATATTCTGGCCCCCCGGGTCTCCTTGCCCACCTGCACTATTCTAGCCCTGACTACGTCGTCTATCGATACTATGCGCCCGGAGTCTACCCCTCTGAAGCCACTCCTGTCAGGGAGTAGCTCGACCCGTTCATCCATTATCTGGGTCCTATAGACTAAGCCGTCTATGGGGCCTAGGTTGACGAATATCCCTTGCTCTCTAGCGTCGACCACCTTGCCCCTAACTACTTCCAAGTTGAGGGGTTTAAAGGCCAGCACTCTATAGCGGGTGGGCAGGTATATCTTCGGGTCGTCGTGAAGCAGGATTCCATCGCCCAAGACCTCCGCGTCTAAGACAGCCACGAATATCCCGTACTCCGTCGAGCCGGTGCTCTCCAGGCTCTCTCTGAGCACCTTCAATACAGCCTTATTCACGTCCTCGCCGCTATAGTAGGCGTCAGGGTCTACCCCAACCCACTCCTCAAACTCGTAAACTACGTACAAGCACCACACCCCGGGCGCTACGTGCTAGAGGCCCGCGTCGCCTTTTATATTGAAATCACGCGGCACAAGCTACAGAATCTCCCACTCCAGCTCAAGCCTCCCGGCGCTCTCCCTGTAATATAAGCTGGGGATCCCCAGGCTCCTCAGCCTCCTCCTCAGCTCCCGGTCGTTTGTTGCGACTACAACACTCAAACCCTCACCTTTGAGCCTCCTAGCCAGGCTTTCGATGGCATCGTCTGCGTTCCCGGCATCTACCTCCTCCACTGCCACGCCAAGCCTGCCCATCATCCAGAGGGCCCTCCTCGCCGCGCGCCTAACCTTAGGCTTGGGATGCTCATTAGCCAGCCTCTCCAGCTCTTCAATAACCTGCCTGGGGGCCATGAAGCGGAATGAAGCCTCCAGGGCCTCAAGCACCATAGACGGGGCTATAACGCCTTCAGCGAGTTGTATGAGGAAACTTGAGTCCACGACAACTACTATCCTTGCTACGCCTTTACTACCCCCCAGCCTATCAGCCTCCACTTACCCTGCACCCTTCTGCTAATGGCGACTCTTGCACCGTTCCACGCGACCACGGGCCTCCTCAGTTTAACCTCAGCGACGCCCTTCTTCACGGAAGTCACGACGCCCAATGTTATCCCAGTACCTACCGTCAACATCAAGGGCTCACCCTTCTTGATGTCCTCGACTTTTAATGCTTGCCTAGCCCCCACTACTCTCTCTAACAGATTGTACTCTATGATTAACTCGTCGAAGACTGGTGGGAGCTGGTCGGGCTTGCCCACCGCGTTGCCCACTAGGTTGTCGGACTTAGTTAGGCTCGGGTCTAGCGTCGTGCCAATCGCAACGAGTCCCCCGGGCTTGGCTTCCTCCACTTCTATGTTACCGAATCTCAGACTAGTTATCCTAGTGTAGAGCGGCACATACTCTATCTTACCCCCAGCCTGCCTTACGGGTATGCCGGGCCTTATCTCTATCTCGTCACCGACCCTGAAGACACCCTGCATTATGGCACCGCCTACTACCCCGCCAACCAGCCTCTCGGGCGGGGTGCCCGGCTTATTCACGTCGAAGCTCCTGGCCACAAACATGAGAGGGGGTTTGTCAAGGTCCCTCTCAGGGGTTGGTATGTACTCTTCGATGGCAGCTAGGACGGCATCAATGTTAGCCCTCTTCAGAGCGCTCACCGGTATTATGGGCGCATCCTCGGCGAACGTCCCTTCCAGGAACTTCTTTATCTCATTATAACTCTCTACGGCCCTTTCCCTGCTTACAACGTCCACCTTATTCTGCACTACCACGATGTTCTTAACCCCGATTATTTCCAAAGCAACTAGGTGCTCCTGAGTCTGCGGCTGGGGGCAGGGCTCGTTGGCGGCTACAACGAGTATAGCGCCATCCATAAGGGCTGCTCCCGAAAGCATCGTCGCCATGAGGATCTCGTGGCCAGGGGCATCCACGTAGGACATTCTCCTCCTTAGGACAGGTGTTGCTCCAGGCTTGCACTCGCATACAGGCTCGGGGCTATACGCTGATATCCCCTCGCAGCCCTCGCAATACCAGGCTTCGCCGTCCGCGTAGCCTAGCTTGATCGTCATACCTCTTCTAATCTCCTCGCTATGCCTCATAGTCCAGACTCCCGTAAGAGCCTGAACGAGGGTAGTCTTGCCATGGTCCACGTGGCCTACTACGCCAATGTTAACTTCTGGCTGCCTCTTCTCACTCGTTCCCACTAAAGCCTCCACCCCTGAATGGCCGAGGGGTTGAGGCCAGTATTAAGCACAAAGTTGCGTCCAACGTTACTGAAGGATATTAGCGTTACACGTACAACTCCGGCCACACGGGGTGCCGGGCTGGTGAAGAGCGTAGTCTTAGTCAGGTACTCGGAGATAGCCGTTAAGGGGCATAGTACTAGGTCGAAGATGGAGACGCTCCTACGCAGGAACATAGAGGAAGCCCTAGAAGCCCATGGAGCTACTTACGGTAGAATAGTAGTGGAGGAAGGCAGACTGATAATAGAGGAGGCGGGCTACGACGCGGCTAAGGCCGCCGCTAGAGTCTTCGGCGTTAAGAGTGTCTCACCGGCTGTCGAAGTTGGGTTCGGAGGCCTTGACGATATAGTTGAGGCTGGCGTCAACTACTTCTGCGAGCGGGTCAAGGGCAAGATTTTCAGAGTCAGAGCAAGGAGAGCGGGAACGCATGACTTCACAAGCAAGGATATCGAAAAGGCCCTGGGAGCTAAGCTACTTGAGTCGTGCGGGGCGAGAAAAGTTGACTTGACGTCGCCCGAGTACACGGCATACGTGGAGGTCAGGGGCGGCAAGGCATACTTCTACGATGAAGTCATCGAGGGCCCCGGAGGCCTGCCCCTAGGTAGCGAGGACAAGGTTCTAGTACTCTTTAGCGGCGGCTTCGACTCCACGGCCGCCGCATGGCTCGTCATGAAGCGCGGCGCCCCGGTAGATTTACTCTTCTACGACTACGGCGACCTGGCCTTTAGGAGAATAGCCTTGAAGGCCGCCAAGCTCCTAGCAGACTCGTGGGCCTACGGCTACGACCTGAAGATAGCTGTAGCCGACTTCCGCAGGATAGCTGAGAAGCTTGTAGAGGTAAGGCCTGAGTATAGAGTCCTGGTTGCCAGGCGTGTCATGATGCTCTATGCCCATAAAGTTGCCAGAGAGCTGGGAGCACTAGCCCTAGCCACCGGGGAGAACATCGGGCAGGTTGCATCTCAAACAATAATAAACATGAGGCTTATTGGGGGATCCCTCGAGCTCCCGGTCATAAGGCCCCTGGCGGGATTCGATAAAGACGAGACCGTAGCACTTACCCGCAGGATTGGAACATATGAGGTAAATGCCTCCCAAATTGAAGTGTGCGGCAGGGGATCCCCTCCTACACCCCGGGGAAACCCGCAGATCTTCGAGAGAGAGTTCAGCAAGGTATCCGATTACGAGGACTTAATCACTTATAAAGTGTTCCACGTGAAGCGCGCCAGCCTAGAAGACTTGATAGCCTCCGTGGAATCCTGGTTACAAGGAGGATGAGCGCTGACGACGCGGGCGAGGCCCTTAAGGGCCTATGAGCGGGCCCTCGATCAGCGACTCCTGGACAGCAGGCTTGACGCGAACCTCCTCACCTCATTGAAGTGTCTCGTAGTTATCCTCAAATGCTCTCCACCGTCGACTAGGACCTCATCTCCGACTATCAAGCTCTCCACAGGGGCTCCCAGCCTATAGACCTCGTCGAGGGACAGCTCGTAGAGGTCGGCCAGCATCCCCGGCGGCCTCCTAGCGTCGTAAACCACTACCTCGGCCCTAGCACCCTTCTCTATCCTTCCCCCAGGGATCCCTAAGGCTTCTCTGAGGCTAAGGGATCCCTCATAGATCCTAGGCACTGAAGTCCACGCTGCTCTATAATTTAATGCGGAGTATGCCCCTAACACCCTGCTCCTGCCTATCTTGACCTCGCCTCCCACTAAGACTAGATTAGCTCCTTCTTCCGGGCACCCGTCGCCTCCAACACTCACCGTACCCTCCCCAGCTGCCCCACTGCATGTGGGGATAGCCGTCAGGTAGTAGCCCCCAATGCGGCTAGCTAGATCAATCGCTACAGCCTTCGACGGGGCTTCAATGACTAGAGTGGAGACCCCGGCCATGTGGGCTTCGTAGACCGCTGGAAGAGAGAGGAGTGCTAGCGACTCTGCATCTAGGCGCCCATAGAATTTTGCCCTCTCGGCGAGGTTGGGTTTCAGCCCTCTAATCGGGTACGCCGGTGCGTCGACGTAAGCCGCAAGGCCGGGGGCCGCTATCCTACCCTCGCCTCCCAGCACCAGAGTTGCATAAGTATACTCCTCGGGCACGGGGGCATCTCCTACGTCAACGATCCTGCCTCCCTTGATGTACACGTACCCATCCCTCAGCACGCGATCCCCGGTGTACACTATGGATGCTGTAACGAGAACGTCCACACTCAAACTCTTCCACCCACCCGTGCCTCAGTGGACCACTAGGAGTTATACCTCTCGGCTCACCTGTGGGTGTAGCCGGGTTGAGGGATCGGTGATGGCATACAACGGGCTCTACGTGATAGACGTGGACGCGATACTCGACGGCACAGCTAGGAGGCTAATCGAGTCCGGCGAGGTCGCCGGGAAGATAGTCATACATAAAGCCATAGTTGAACTATTCTACACCGAGGCAAGAAAGGGTAGAAGCTCGGGCATAACCGGTCTCGAGGAGCTAGCGGCAATCACTCAGGGAATCCCGGGAATAGAGGTATCCATAGTCGAAGACGAGAGGATGCCCCGAGAGCTAGACTATGAAACCGTGAAGAGGATTGTAAGGGACTACGCCTGGAGGGCTGGCGGGATCCTAGTTACGAGCGATGAGGTTCAGATGAGGGCCGCCAGGGCCTTGGGAGTGCCTGTAGTCTTCTCCGGCAAGCAAGCCCGGGAGAAACTGAAGATTGAGGAGTACTTTGACGATAGAACCATGAGCGTCCACCTAAAAGAAGGCGCCCCGCCCTTAGCCAAGCTTGGCAGGCCAGGGCGCTGGGTCTTCGTGAAACTATCTGACGAACCCATGAGTAGAGAGGAGCTTGAGAGGATCGCCAGGGAGATAATAGAAGCTGCAACGCAGAGGAAGGACGGCTTTGTGGAGATCGACAGGCTCGGCTCGACTATAGTGCAGCTGGGAGACTACAGAATCGTGATCACACGCCCGCCCCTGAGCGAGGGGTGGGAGATAACCGCTGTAAGGCCTATAGTCAAGCTCAACCTTGAAGACTACAACCTACCCGATAAGCTCCTCGCGAGGCTGACCGAGAGGGCTGAGGGAATACTCATAGCAGGCGCTCCAGGTATGGGCAAGACCACGTTCGCCCAGGCCTTGGCCGAGTTCTACGCTAGACAGGGTAAAGTAGTCAAAACTATCGAGTCTCCGAGGGATATGAGGCTGCCAGCACTGATAACCCAGTACTCTAAGAACTACGCCGACCTGGGCGAGCTACATGATATACTCCTATTGAGCAGGCCCGATTACACAGTCTTCGACGAGCTACGCAACGACGAGGATTTCAAGTTATACGTGGACCTGAGGCTCGCAGGCATTGGAATGATCGGAGTAGTCCACGCCACTACGCCCATCGACGCTATACAGAGGTTCATAAGAAGAGTAGAACTTGGCATGATACCCAGCATCATAGACACCGTGATATTCATCCATGAGGGTGAAGTTAGGAAGGTCTACGAGCTACGCATGACGGTCAAGCTGCCCACTGGGCTTAGAGAAGCCGAGCTTTCAAGGCCTGTAGTCGAGGTTAGGGACTTCATCACCGGCGAGCTAGAGTACGAGATCTACACGTTCGGAGAGCAGACCATGGTTGTACCGGTTAGAGAGAGGAAGAGTGCTGCCCTAGCAAAACTGGAGGGCATGATAAAGCACCTAATACCAGGGGCCGAGGTCGAGGCCGACGGCAATACGTTGATAGTCAAGATCCCCAGGCATAGCCCCAAGCTGACTGCTAGGAGGGTTAAGAGGGTCAGGAAGCTGGCTGAAAAGCACGGGTTCGAGGTGCGCTTCGTCCCCCTCTAGCTTTCAGGTTCTTCCATGAAATCCGTGAGCCTGGGCCAGCCCTCCACGAGGGCCAGCAAGTCCCTAAGCTTCAGCCCCGCAAGCGGCTTAGCTATCTTGAAGTTTCCTCCACCCGTCTTCTCAAGACCCTCTACTTCGTGGAATCTCCAGCCTTCACCTATTACCCTGACCGCTATGAATGACCGAGCCCCAGCTCTCCTAGCAAACTCAGCTAGATTCCTGACCTTGTCCCCATCGATGTAGAGCGGCCCCTGCCGGGCCACCTTCACTTCAAACACTAGGACAACCCCATTCTTTATGGCTACAAGGTCTGGCTGGAACCTTCTCCTAACACCGCCTCCACTCGAAGGCCCTCTGACTACTGCGAATCCCCTCTCCCACAGAATGTTAGCTAACTCGTTCTCGTAGATGGTCCCTCGCCTCTTGGGTTTTGATCCACCAGGCCCTCCCGGCAAGCTCTACATCCTCTCTATGCATACATTAGGCGGATGAGAGCTAAAGCTGGGTAATAGTCTTTAAATAGATGCGTTGCCAATCATCCCCTTAGTGGCCCTAATGTGGGCTATGGTTTAGGGGTGTAGGTGGATTGCCTCTGGAGCCAGCCACGTTGTTCCAGCTATTCTTCTTATTGGTAGTAGTGGCTGTACTGTTATCTATGAGCATTAAGGTTGTGAAGGAGTACGAGAGAGCTGTAATCTTTAGGCTGGGAAGGCTTCTAGGAGCTAAGGGGCCTGGCCTCTTCTTCATTATACCATTCATAGATACATTCGTAAAAGTCGACCTCAGAATAGTGACGGCAGACGTTCCGGAGCAACGAATCATAACTAAAGACAACGTCACAGTGGGAGTTGACGCCGTCGTATACTACAAGGTGTTCGACCCCGTCAAGGCGGTAACCAGGATTGAGAACTACCACTATGGAGTCCTGATGCTAGCCCAAACTACTCTAAGGGATATCGTGGGCCAGGTCGAGTTAGACGACCTACTAACCAAGAGGGATGAGATAAACAAGAGGCTCCAAGAAATCCTGGACACCCTCACTGATCCATGGGGGATTAAGGTAACCGCTGTAACCCTCAAAGAGGTTAAACTGCCAGAGACCATGCTGAGGGCCATGGCTAAACAGGCTGAAGCTGAAAGATGGAGGAGGGCCAGAATTATCGAGGCTGAGGGTGAAAGGCAGGCTGCCCAGATCATGGCCCAAGCCGCCGAGTTCTACGAGAAGCACCCAGCTGCACTAAGGCTGAGAGAGCTGCAGACGCTCGTAGAGGTTGCTAGGGAGAAGAACCTGATAATAGTGACCCCTAGCGCTTCAGTCGCAGGGGAAGTAGCCGCCATGGCTATGGCCATGACTAAGAGGGCTGAGGGAGGCGAAAGCTGAAGATGCCTGGAAGGTTTAGATGAGAGATAAGTGCCCCGGAATCAATACCTAACCTCCTGGTGGCCTGGGTGCTCCGCATAAGCCGTCTGACGGCTTTTTGGCTCATGCCATTAGTGGTTATACTTACGCTTGGCCACGTTGCCCTGGCTCAGCAGGATGAAGAGCCTAGGCTAGGGTTTCTAGGCTTTAACGCATCATACGAGGGGACGGTTGGCCCCTCAGTTCTCGTGATAAGAGTTGAAGGAGTAATAGATACGGCCATGGAGGACTACATTGCAAACGCCATAGCGAAAGCCGAGGAGATGAACGTGCCCCTAGTTATACTCTTAAACACGCCCGGAGGCCTACTGGAGAGCGCCATGAACATTGTGTGGAGCATAGACAAGTCGAAAGTGCCCGTAATCGGCTTTGTCTCAGAGGGCTGGGCTATGAGCGCTGGAACAATGATCCTAGTTTCAAGCCACATAGCCGCGATGGCGCCTGGCACTCAGATAGGGTCTATGCAGCCTATAGGCTACAACCCAGCCACTGGAACGTATGAGCCCATCAATGAGAGCAAGATAATCAATGCAATACTAGAGTTCCTGGACCAGCACGCTGTAAGCAAGGGTAGGAACGAGACGGCTATCCATAGATTCGTGACGGAAAACCTCAATCTAGGCCCCGATGAAGCCCTCAAATACCATGTTATCGAGTTTGTAGCTAAGGACCTTAACGACTTGATATCACAGATAAACGGCGCCGTCGTCAGAACCTCGGCGGGTGATGTCAAACTAGAACTAGACGGCTCCTACATAGAGTACAAACCCGGCCTCAGGATAGTCCTCCTCCACGCTCTATCCGACCCGATAGTATCAAGCATACTCTTGTCTCTCGGGACTCTAATCATACTCTTCACGCTAGCATCAGGCCATGCAGCCTTCACACCCATCGGTGTGCTACTATTACTTCTGGGGCTAGCAGGAACGGGTTTCAACCCCAACATCACAGCCATAGCACTACTAGTTATAGGCGCCATACTTGTCCTCATCGAGATATACACGCCTGGCTTCGGAATTATAGGTGGGACAGGCATAGCCATGCTTGTCATCGGAGTAGCCCTTATGCCTGTTGCCTCTGAAGGCTTCACTGTAACAGTTGAATATGCAAACAAATTCCTGTATACGGTATACGCTATTGGAGGGCTCGTAGGCGGATTTACGGCCCTCGCAGTTTACAAAGTGATCCAGGTCAGGAAGAGAAAGCCTATAACCTGGACTATAGAGGGAGCCCGTGGGAAAGCCTTAGACCCGATAGGCCCGGATAAGCCAGGGTTCGTCATAGTAGAGGGTGAGTACTGGAAGGCAGTTAGCGACGAGCCCATAGAGCCTGGTACTGAGGTGATAGTTATCGAGAAAATCGGGACATTGCTAAAAGTTAAGCCTGCTAGAAGTCATCGTGATGGCACGGCTTAGACTCCGCTATCAGACGCCTAATCCTCGATAGTCTATCATAAACCTCTTCGATAAGAACTACCTGCATAAAGTTGACCTTGCCTCCGGTCAGCTTGGCGTCACGAGCCATAATCTCTTCAATCTTCTCCATTCGAGCATAAATTTCATCGACTAGTCTCGCAGCCTCATCGGCATCCACGCAGGCGCCCTTATCAGGCAGAACTACTCACCCCCCAGCCCCTCAACAGCTTTGAGGGCCAGCCTGACGGCGGTCTTTACTCTATCCACGGCCACCCTTCCAGCCTCACCCAAGGCCTCCTTCTCACTCTCTAGGGGCTCGGATGCTTGGCTCCAGTGTCTCCTTAAGACGACTATGCTAAGCGGCTCTAGACCCGGATAGATGTACCTCAGAGCATAGAGTGGCGCAGTTACAGTATCCACCGCTACAACCTGTCTAGCCTTAATGTAATCCTGGACAACCTGATCGCCAGCGACCAATCTCGCCGAGTCAACGGTTAGCGTGTAGCCTCTGAAGGTGGCTCTACTACCGCTCAGCTCTGCGTCGAGAGTCGCCATAGCATCGACTAAGGTTTCGTCTGCGATTAATGGGAGCTTCTCAGGTGCGAGTCTCGGACTCACTGAGTCTAGCCCTATGGCAGCGCTACTTATTACAATCCCTACCCTGGGGGGCGGCGTGCTCCTCTTAACCCTATAGCCCTGAGTTATAGCGATTATCCTCCTGCCTCCAAACATTATTATTTCGTTTGCTACCTCGAAAATGGAAGCCGGGAATGGAGGGACTAAGAGGGCCGCGATCCTGTGCTCATTCGCCTCTATAATGGAAGCCTTAACCCCGGGGAGCCCCTCGAATTCCCCTATCAAGACCCCTCCGATACCCTTAACTATCTCCTCGTACGCCTCTTTACTGTCGAGGATGAAGACGGTTGCACCCTTCAGGTTAACATTCTTGAGGCCTGTTACTATGCCAACCTGGCTCACGCCAAACCCAGCCTCCTCTCCAGCCCCGGGGTTTTCCTCCACCAAATCAGGGGGGTAACCCTTATAATTTGCAGGGGCCCCCCACCCCCCTTATATAGGGGGTGTCCGGGGGGTGTCTGCACTCAAAAGCTTCGAGGTGAAGAGGTACAGAGTCGTCGGGCGTCACATTTACGCTAATCTATATAATTGTCGTAACGTGGACATCCTTAAAGACCCTGCTCGCCTTGAGAGGCTGATCAGGGAAGCCGCAAGGCGTGGCAATATGACTCTGCTAGACGTTAAGGCCTGGAAGATAGGCGAGGGTGTTAGTATAGTCGGCATAGTCCTTGAGAGCCATATAACTATACACACGTGGCCCGAGTATAGCTTCGCCACCGTGGACGTGTACAGCTGTGGCGACCATACGAACCCAGATGCAGCATTCGAGTACATAGTCGAGCAGCTCCAGCCCGAGAAGATAACTACGGGTACGGCCGACAGGTCGTTGGAATAGGTTTACGCCCTCCCAGGGGCCTTCCCGGGCCCCTGGTGGGGGCTAACGGCCGCTGGACGGCCACAGGTTCTTTTAGCGCCTACCTCGAATTAGCATATTTTGATTACTGTACCGTCGAGTGGAATTAACACCCCCCGGACTCCCCCCATTTTCAGCGCTGCCTCCTCACTCGCTGGAGTAAGATGGTAGAGGGCGCCAAGGCTAGCTACACTAACCTGCTCTAGCGCCTGGTCGACAGTGGAGTGTCCCTTAGCGGCTGCCCGGCTAGCCTCCCCCGGAGGCATGGTGGCTTCGTGGACTGCTAGCGCTGCATCCTTAGCAATCGATTTAAAGTGATCCGCCGGCTTGGTGTCCCCACTCACCACAACCCTCAAGCCTGAGTACTCTATGGAGACACTCAGAGCTGGGACAGTATGGAGCGCCTCGAATGTATTGACTTTTACTCCGACGGACGCCAATTCATCGACTGCCCTGTACGAGATAGATATGCTTCTATCACCCCGTATGGTCGACACGATTTTAGATAAGGCTTCAAGGGCTTCGTAGGGTCCTGCTAAGGAGAGTCTAGGGGTACCCCTGAAGGTTTTCAGGAAGGCCAGGTGAGGGATCCCACATAAATGATCGTAATGCCCGTGAGTCGCTATTACGTAGTTAACCTCGACAGGGTCAAAGCCCAGCCTCGCTAAAACGTTGAGAGCCGAACAGCCCAGATCTACTGCTATAAGAACCCCGGCCACATCCAGTACTATGCTGGACTGTCCTCTATAAGGATGCAAAGCCGACCCAGTACCCGCAAATACAACTTTAATGCACGACAAGCTATCACCGCTCCCACGCCCAATCTAAGAGTTTAACCTTAAGTCTCTGTAAGCTTAACGAGGAAGGAGTCGGCGAGGTGTGACCTGCGTGGGAGCGGGTATACCCGAAGCCCTGGAATCCATGTTTCCCAAAGCTGAGAAGTACGCCCTCGACGTTCTCTTGAAGCTCATTTCGATACCAACAGTTTCACCTACAGGCGAGGGATATGAGGACGCTGCAGGATTCCTAGCAGACCAGCTCTCAAGCCTAGGCTTCAAGGTCGACGTAATCAAGGTTCCAAGCGATTACGCCTCCAAGAACTGCCCCCTCGCCAGCAGTACCCCCCGGCTCATAGTTTACGGTAGAGCCT